>NZ_JBSVXG010000097.1:0-21367 GCF_054070595.1 Pseudomonas sp. SDO55104_S430
ACAGGTTCGTTGGTGTTCACATCATTTGTGTACGACGCCGATCTTTGTGGGAGCGGGCTTGCCCGCGATGGGGCCCTAGAAATCACCCCAAAGTTGCTGGGCTACCGACAATGCCACCACCGGCGCCGTCTCGGTGCGCAACACCCGAGGACCTAACCGCGCCGCATGAAAACCGGCCCCCTTGGCCTGCTCGACCTCGGCATCCGACAACCCACCCTCCGGCCCTATCAGAAACGCCAGCGTCGACGGCTTGGCATGACTGACCAGCGGCTCGGCCACCGGATGCAGTACCAGCTTCAAATCCGCTTCAGTCTGCTTCAGCCAATCGGCCAGCAGCACCGGCGGATGAATCACCGGCACCCGCGAGCGACCGCATTGTTCGCAGGCGCTGATCGCCACCTGGCGCCAGTGCAGTAGGCGTTTGTCGGCGCGTTCGTCCTTCAGGCGGACTTCGCAGCGCTCGCTGAAGATTGGGGTGATTTCGCTCACGCCCAGCTCGGTGGCCTTCTGAATCGCCCAGTCCATCCGCTCGCCACGGGACAGGCCCTGGCCGAGGTGAATCTGCAGCGGCGACTCGACCTGACCGGCGAAGCTTTCATCGATCTGCACCACGACGCGTTTCTTGCCGACCTCGACCAGCCGGGCCCGGAACTCCTGGCCCGAACCGTCGAACAGCTGCAACGCATCGCCCTCGGCCATGCGCAGCACCCGGCCGATGTAATGGGCCTGGGCCTCGGGCAACTCGTGCTCGCCGGTGCTTAGGGGGGCGTCGATAAAGAAGCGGGACAGTCTCATTTCTTGTCTCTGGAAAAGTGTGAATCAGTTGAATCGGTGGTGACTTCATTCGCGAGCAAGCCCGCTCCCACAAGGTCTACGCGGACTACTGTGGGAGCGGGCTTGCTCGCGAAGAGGCCCGCCCAGGCACTACAAAAACTCAGCCCGGATCCCGGAACCCCGGATGAAAATCCTTCGGCACCGCCACGCTGACACTGTCACGCGTCGCGATATCGATCCCCTCACTGGCCACTTCAGCCAGAAAATCAATCTGCTCCGGCGTAATCACATACGGCGGCAGAAAATACACCACGCTCCCCAACGGCCGAAGCAGCGCACCACGCTCCAGCGCATGCTGGAACACCTTCAGCCCACGACGCTCCTGCCATGGATAGGCCTCTTTGCTGGCCTTGTCCTTGACCATCTCGATCGCCAGCACCATGCCGGTCTGGCGGATCTCGGACACGTTCGAATGCTCCGCCAAGTGCGCGGTGGAGGAGGCCATGCGCGCGGCCAGGGCCTTGTTGTTCTCGATGACGTTGTCTTGCTCGAAGATATCCAGCGTCGCCAACGCCGCCGCGCACGCCAGCGGGTTGCCGGTATAGCTGTGGGAGTGCAGGAAGGCGCGCAGGGTCGGGTAGTCGTCGTAGAAGGCGCTGTAGACCTCGTCGGTGGTCAAGCACGCCGCCAGCGGCAGGTAACCGCCGGTCAGGGCTTTGGACAGGCAGAGGAAGTCCGGGCGGATGCCGGCCTGTTCACAGGCGAACATGGTGCCGGTGCGGCCGAAGCCCACGGCGATTTCGTCGTGGATCAGGTGCACGCCATAGCGATCGCAGGCTTCGCGCAGCAGTTTGAGATACACCGGGTGGTACATGCGCATGCCGCCGGCGCCCTGGATCAGCGGCTCGACGATCACCGCCGCGACGCTGTCGTGATGCTCGGCCAGGGTCTGCTCCATCGCGGCGAACATGTTGCGCGAGTGTTCTTCCCAGCTCATGCCCTCGGGGCGCAGGTAGCAGTCCGGGCTCGGCACCTTGAGGGTGTCCATCAGCAAGGCTTTGTAGGTTTCGGTGAACAGCGGCACGTCGCCCACCGACATCGCTGCCATGGTTTCGCCGTGGTAGCTGTTGGTCAGGGTGACGAAGCGCTTCTTGTTCGGCTGGCCGCGGTTGAGCCAGTAGTGAAAGCTCATTTTCAGCGCGACTTCGATGCAGGACGAACCGTTATCGGCGTAGAACACCCGGTTCAGGCCCTCAGGCGTCATCTTCACCAGGCGCTCGGAGAGCTCGATCACTGGCTGATGGCTGAAACCGGCGAGGATCACGTGCTCCAGCTGATCGACCTGATCCTTGATGCGCTGGTTGATCCGCGGGTTGGCGTGGCCGAACACGTTGACCCACCAAGAGCTGACGGCGTCGAGGTAGCGCTTGCCTTCGAAGTCTTCCAGCCAGACGCCTTCACCGCGCTTGATCGGGATCAGCGGCAGCTGTTCGTGGTCTTTCATCTGGGTGCAGGGATGCCACAACACCGCGAGATCGCGTTCCATCCACTGTTTGTTCAGGCCCATGTTCACTCTCCTGGAGGCGCTCCGCGGCCGGCGCGGGCATGCAATCGCGCAAGCCTATGCAATGCGCCGCACGGGGACAACCCATTGTGTCGGTTGAGCTACTTTAAACAGGTCGATAGACGCTGCTGGCGGGCGTCTGAAGCGTGACGTATCCTTCGCGGTTCTTGGGTCGCCTGGCCCGCAAAATCGCTGTTTTCTCGTGTATTTCCGGAGTTCGCTGAATGTCTGTCGGTTGGCTGCGCGCCTGTGCGCTGGTGATGTTGGGGCTGTTCAGCGTGTCTGCGCTGGCCAAGGATAAAACCGCGATCGTGATCGGCGGCGGGGTCGCGGGCCTCACCGCGGCCTACGAGCTGCAGACCAAGGGCTGGCAGGTCACGCTGCTGGAGGCCAAGCCAAGCCTGGGCGGTCGTTCCGGCATGGCCACCAGCGAGTGGATCGGCAATGACAAGACCCAGCCGGTGCTGAACAAGTACGTCTCGAGCTTCAAGCTGAGCACCACGCCGGCCCCTGAATTCGTGCGGACCCCGGGCTACCTGATCGACGGCGTGTATTACACCGCTGCGGACCTGGCGACCAAGGACCCGGTCACCGCCGAGGCGCTCAAGCGTTACGAGAAAACCGCGGACGATCTGGCACGCTCCATCGATGACCCGCTGAACCCTGCAGCCAACAACACCCTGCATGCCCTGGACCAGATCAACGTGTCCGGCTGGCTCGACAAGCAGAACCTGCCGCCAACCGCCCGTCAGCTGATCAACCAGCAAATCCGTACCCGCTATGACGAGCCTTCGCGCCTGTCGCTGCTGTATTTCGCCCAGCAGAACCGCGTATATCGTGGCGTCTCCGACCGCGACCTGCGCGCTTCGCGACTGGTGGGCGGCAGTGCGGTGCTGTCCCAGGCCTTCGTTAAACAGCTGAAAACCATCAAGACCGACTCTCCGGTGTCGGCCATCACTCAGGACAAGGACGGTGTGACCATCAAGGTCGGCAGCGTTGGCTATCAGGCCGACTACGTGGTCCTGGCCGTGCCGTTGCGCGCCCTGAACAAGATCCAGATGACCCCGGCGCTGGACGCCCAGCACCTGGCCGCGATCAAGGGCACCAACTACGGTTGGCGCGACCAGATCATGCTCAAGTTCAAGACGCCGGTGTGGGAAAGCAAGGCGCGCATGTCCGGCGAGATCTATAGCAACACCGGTCTTGGCATGTTGTGGATCGAACCGGCCCTGAAGGGCGGCGCCAACGTGGTGGTCAACCTGTCCGGCGACAACTCGCGGGTGATGCAGGCCTTTGGCGACAAGCAGATGGTCGATCAGGTACTGATTCGCCTGCACGCGTTTTATCCACAGGCGCGCGGTTCGTTCACCGGTTATGAAATCCGTCGCTACAGCACCGACCCATCAACCGGCGGCGCCTACCTGGCCTTCGGTCCTGGCCAGATCAGCAAGTTCTGGCGCCTGTGGGAACGTCCGATCCAGCGCGTAACCTTCGCCGGCGAACACACCGACGCCCTGTACCCGGGCACTCTGGAAGGCGCGCTGCGTTCCGGCCAGCGTGCGGCCAGTCAGGTTGAAGATCTGGCGGCGGGCAAGTCGTTCGAACCGGCCAAAGCTGCGCCAGTGGCGGCAGCCGCAGCAGCCGGCGCGGTCGCGGCGAAGAAGGGCAACTTCTTCACCAACCTGTTCGGTGGTTCGGATGACGAGAAGAAGCCGGAACCGGTCAAGGCGCCAGAGCCTGCTCCGGCACCAGCTCCCGCACCTGCGCCAACTCCGGCTCCTGCCCCTGCTCCGGTAGAAGCGCCGAAGCCTGCCGCTGCTCCGGTAAAAGCCGAGCCCGCCAAGAAGACGCCAGCGAAGGCACCGGCCAAGAAACCGGCGGCCAAGACCGAAGCGAAAAAGGCCCCGGCAAAAGCCCCGGTGAAAAAGGCTGAACCGGCGAAGAAGCCGGCGGCCAAACCGGCGACCGAGACCAAGGCTCAGTAAGGCATTGGGTTGAACAAAAAAGCGCGGCTTATATGGCGCGCTTTTTTATTGCCTGCAATACCGCCATCGCGGGCAAGCCCGCTCCCACAGGTTCATGGGTGATCACATTATTTGTGTTCGACACACATCCTTGTGGGAGCGGGCTTGCCCGCGAAGGCGGCGGGTCAGCTGCGACAAATTTCCGTCTGATCGCTAACATCTCGTCAAACTTTCGCCTTTAATCTTTTCTTAACACGCTCATTTCAGACTCTTGATCGCATTTCTCGATCTTTCAGAGCGAAATTTTCGGCTTTAATTCGATAGGTAAATCGATAGTCTTGGCCCAGCACTTACAGGAACCCGGCAATGCAGTTACGTAACTCTACTTCCCGCTACGGCTGGGTCAGCATCTTCATGCACTGGGGCGTGGCCTTGGCCGTATTCGGTTTGTTCGGCCTGGGGCTGTGGATGGTTGGTCTCGGCTACTACGATCCGTGGCGCAAGGCCGGTCCCGATCTGCACAAGAGCATCGGTCTGATTCTGCTGGCGGTCATGATTTTGCGGGTGTTGTGGCGTTATATCAGCCCTTCGCCGCCCACTTTGGAAAGCTACGGCCGCATGACGCGACTTGGCGCCAAGTTCGGTCATGCCTTTCTGTATCTATGTCTGTTCGCTGTAATGATTGCCGGTTACATGATTTCCACCGCAGATGGTGTCGGAATACCGGTGTTTGACTGGTTTGAGGTGCCTGCGCTGATTTCCGGGCTACCGGACCAGGCGGATAACGCCGGCGTGATCCACCTCTACCTGGCGTGGGCGCTGGTAATTTTTTCCGGCCTCCATGCGTTGGCAGCATTGAAGCACCACTTTATCGACCGCGATGTGACCCTCAAGCGCATGCTGGGTCGCAAAGCCTGAAGTTCAACCTCGACTCCAAAGGAAAACAAAGCATGTTGAAAAAGACTCTGGCCGCTCTGGCAATCGGTTCGGCACTGTTTGCAGCCGGCAACGCAATGGCCGCCGACTACGTGGTCGACAAACAAGGCCAGCACGCCTTCGTTGATTTCAAGATCAGCCACCTGGGCTACAGCTACATCACCGGTACTTTCAAGGATATCGATGGCAAGTTCAGCTTCGACGCTGCCAAGCCTGAAGACAGCAAGATCGAGTTCAACGTCAACACCGCCAGCGTTTTCACCAACAACGCCGAACGTGACAAGCACATCTCCAGCAAAGACTTCCTGAACGGCACCAAAGCGACCTTCGTCTCCACCAGCGTCAAGCCAACCGGCAAGAACGCTGCTGGCAAGGACACCGCTGACGTGGCCGGCGACCTGACCATCCTGGGCGTGACCAAGCCAATCGTGGTCAAGGCCACTTTCCTGGGTGAAGGCAAGGATCCATGGGGCGGCTACCGTGCAGGCTTCGAGGGTACCTTCAGCCTCAAGCGCTCTGATTTCGGCAAGATGATGGACCTGGGTCCACAGTCCGATTCGGTCGACATGTACGTTACTTTTGAAGGTGTCAAAGCGAAGTAATATTCGCGCCTGACATGAAAACGCCCGGCCTGCGAAGGTCGGGCGTTTTTGTTTGTGCGCCATAGCCCCTGTAGGAGCGAGCACGCTCGCGATGGACCAGAGAACACCGCTGGGTGTCAGACAGCCAGCGTTATCGTTGACGACCATCGCGAGCAAGCTCGCTCCTACAGCAGGGAAACAAAAATGCCCCGGATCCTGCGATCCGGGGCATTTTCATTACGGCTGCCGATCAGCGATTACGCGTCAGCAACGCCGGCTTTTCACCGCGTGGACGGCTTGGCAGTTGATCCAGCTGCTCAGGCGTCGGGAAGCGGTCGGCCTTGGACTCTTTGTGCATGATCTTCGGCGCATTGCCCCGAGGGTTTTGCACGGCCGGTTCCGAACGGGACTGATCGTCGCGAGCCGGACGGCGATTGCGCGAGTCTTCGCGACGACCCTGGCCTTCGCCACGTGGTGCGCCGTTGCGTGGACCATTGCGCTTGGCGCCTGGGGTACCGCTGCTGGCGCCATCGCTGTTGCGCGGGCCGTTCTGACGGCCCTGACCTTGTGGCTTGCCGCCCCGTGGCGCACCGGAGCCTGCGGCTGTGCCTTGTGCCGGAGCACCCGGACGGCGGCCACGGCCCTGGGCCGGTTTCTGCTGCGGTACGTAATCGACACGGTTACCGAAGTTATCGATATCGTCGTCCAGAAATTCGTCCGGAGCACGATCAGCGGCAGCGCGTGGTGGCTGGCTTGGACGCTGTTCGCGAGCCGGGGTGCCTTCCCGTGGTTTTTGCTGACGGGCAGGGCGTTCGCCACGCTCGCCGCGCTCACCACGTTCGCCGGCAGGTTTTTCCTTGCCTTTGTCCTTGCCCTTGTCCTTGCGACCGCCACTGCCGGCGTTCGCGCCTTCACCACGTGGGCCACGGGCATTGCGCGGGTTGCGCATGTCCGGACGCTCGCGGGCTTCAGGTTTTTCCGCTTCCACGGCGCTGGCATCGAAGCCCATGAGGTCGCCGTCGGCGATTTTCTGCTTGGTCATGCGCTCGATGCTTCTCAGCAGCTTCTCTTCGTCCGGCGCGACCAGCGAGATGGCCTCGCCCGAACGACCGGCACGACCGGTACGGCCGATACGGTGTACGTAGTCTTCATCTACGTTCGGCAGTTCGAAGTTGACCACGTGTGGCAACTGGTCGATGTCCAGGCCGCGGGCGGCGATGTCGGTGGCGACCAGGATGCGCACTTCGTTGGCCTTGAAGTCGGCCAGGGCCTTGGTGCGCGCGTTCTGGCTCTTGTTGCCGTGAATCGCGACAGCCGGCAGGCCATGCTTGTCCAGGTACTCGGCCAGGCGGTTGGCGCCGTGCTTGGTACGGGTGAATACCAGCACCTGTTCCCACGCGCCGGCGGTGATCAGGTGGGCGAGCAGCGCACGCTTGTGGCTGGCAGGCAGGCGGAACACACGCTGTTCGATGCGCTCGACCGTGGTGTTCGGCGGCGTGACTTCGATGCGTTCCGGGTTGTGCAGCAGCTTGCCGGCAAGATCGGTGATGTCCTTGGAGAAGGTCGCCGAGAACAGCAGGTTCTGCCGTTTGGCCGGCAGGCGCGCGAGGACTTTCTTCACGTCATGGACAAAGCCCATGTCGAGCATGCGGTCGGCTTCGTCCAGCACGAGGATTTCCACGTGGGACAAATCGACGCTGCCTTGACCGGCGAGATCAAGCAGGCGGCCGGGGCAAGCCACCAGCACGTCAACACCGCGGGACATGGCCTGAACCTGCGGGTTCATGCCGACGCCGCCGAAGATGCAGGCGCTGACGAATTTCAGGTCACGGGCATAGACCTTGAAGCTTTCGTGGACCTGGGCTGCGAGTTCGCGGGTAGGGGTCAGGACCAGTACGCGCGGCTGGCGCGGACCGTGACGCTGGGATTTGTCCGGGTGACCGTTGGGGAACAACCGCTCCAGAATCGGGAGGGCGAAACCGCCGGTTTTACCAGTACCTGTCTGTGCGGCGACCATCAGATCGCGGCCCTGCAACACGGCGGGAATGGCCCGCTGTTGCACCGGAGTAGGCTCGGTATAGCCCGCGTCTTCGATAGCGCGGACCAAAGCCTCGGAGAGACCGAGGGAAGCAAAGGACATGAGTAATCCTGTTTTTAGTTAGGGCGTTGCCCAATGGGAGTCTTGCCTGGCGCGAATGGCGTTTGAGAGGACGCAATCCCGTCCGGTCCTGCCGGGTTTCGAAAGCTCGTCTGGAGTGCTCGCGCGGGCTGAAGAGCTGCGCTGTAGCGGGGTCAAGATGCCTTGAACGATTCCGGGCGTCCGGGCGTGAGCCTGGCGGGAACGCGGGAGTATAACAGAGCAATCACTGCGCGCCGCTTTCCTGCTGCTCAACGGTTTTGTCGCGGATGGCGGTGGCATTCGCGCCATTGGTTGCGCTCGCCGGATCGGCCGGCGCGGCACCGTAGCGGGCGCTCAGTTCAGCGTAGGCTGGCTCGCGCTTGAAACGCTTGAGTTCGGCACCGAAGCGCTGCACCAGCAAGTCCATGCCGGCATTGCGGCGTACTGCCAGAAACTGGCTCTGCTGGCTGATGATGGTGGGGTTTTCGGTGATCTTGTCGCGGATCTTCAGCTCGTCGAGCAAATGCTGGCCGACCCGGCGGTCGGTGATCAGCAGGTCGATCCGCCCGCGCACCAGCTTGCCGAAGTTGGCTTCATGGCTTGGCGCAGGTTCCCGGGTGAACAGCGTCGAGTCGCGAAAATCCTGGCTGTACAGGTAGCCCGGCGAGATGCCGATCGTCAGGCCGCGCAGTTCGTCGAGGGTGCGAAAGGGGTGAGGGCGCTCGTTGGCGTAGAACATCACGAACTGCACTTCCGAGAGCGGTTCGCTGGGGTAGAGCAGGGTCGCGTCGCGCTCGGCGCTGTGGAAAATGTCCAGCGCACCGTCGGCCTGGCCGGTCTCGAGCATCGACAGGCAGCGTTTCCACGGCAGGAACTGCCATTCCACTTCGATGCCCAGGCGCTTGAAGACGATGGCCGTGGTTTCATAGTCCAGGCCCAGGGCCTTGCCATTTTCCTCGTAGACGTAGGGCGCCCACGGTTCGGTGACAATGCGCAACTTCTCGCCCCGGGCGGTGAAGCTCAGGCAAGTGATAAGCACAGCGGTCAGAAGCTGGAAAATGACAGGCATTGCCTGAGGTTAGTACGCCCGACGACTAATGAGAAGCTCTGGCTTGCATGTTTAACGCTGACTTCAACAGATTGGGCGCGACGTCTCTATTTGGCCGGCGTATTGAGCAAGTGTTCATGAATCGCCGTGCAACGCCGCCCGAGAATCAACCTGACCGAACGGTGGGTGAACCAGTGCTCCAGCACCTTGTGGCAAACGGGCGTACCGACACGTTCCTTTTGGTTTTGCAGCGCTTTTTCCCACCAGACCGGACCGCAGGCCCTATCGAATTCGTTGGGGTGGTCGTAGCAGCCATAAAGGATTTCGCGAATGAACTGACGCAAATGCACCGGCAGGCTCAGGGTGATCATTTTGTAGAGCATTCGCTGGGAGCGAGGGGGACGTGGCAGTCGATCCGTCACTTGATGGGTATCGGCCAGGGCGGCTGCAATGGTCGGTCGTGCGGCGTGTTTGGCGACCCAGGCCTGGACCTTGGCCCGGAACAGCTGCTTGCGGCTCCAGTAGTGATGGATCAGGTCCGGGCACTTGGTGACTTTCAGCGTGCGGTAGGCCGCCACCGACAGGCAGAACTCCTCGAGGGTGTACGAGCCGCGCACGGACGGGTACAGCTCGTCGATCAGTGCGATCGAATGATCCAGGATGTGCGCATCCTTTTGGTGCAGGCCGATGACGCCGGAATTGAGCAGCGTCATCTGATCGTCTGCCAGGCCTCTCTCCTTCAGCGTGGTAGCCAGCGCGCTGTAAAGCACGTTTTCCTTATTGTTGCCGTAGGTGGTGTAGTAGTCGTTGCACAGCAACGTGCCCGGCTGTACGCGCTCGAACAATTTGAGCGGCGAGCAATGGAAGAAGGTGTCGGTGTCGATCAGCAGCGCAAGTTCGGACTCTTGCAGTACTTCGCGCAGGGCAACATGTTTGGCGCGAAAGTGATAGCCATGGGGTTCGTTCCAGCGACGGCGGGTGGCTTCGTCGAGCGGGCGAACGCGCACGGGCAGTTTTTCGTAGGGCTGCTTGTTGTCGCTGAAGACCTGGATGTCCAGTGTGGCGCCCGGCGTTTCCTGCAGCCAGGCCAAGGCGCTGGCGATGCTGAAGACGGCTTCCTGGTGATAGGTCTCGGAACCGAAGACCAGGTAGACGAGTTGGGGGCGTGGGGTCGCGGACATCATTGCTGCATCATTCCATTGTTTTGTTTCAAAAAAAAAAGACCCTCCGAAGAGGGCCCTTGTTCCTGCGAGGATGACGATCAGCGGGGCAGCTTCAGGTTATTCCACACAGCCAGGCTGGCGTCGGCCTGGTTCAGGGTATAGAAGTGCAACCCTGGCGCGCCACCCTGCAATAAACGCTCACACATTTCGGTGATGACTTGCTCACCAAAGCGCTGAATGTTCTGGGTGTCGTCGCCGTACGCTTCCAGTTGCTTGCGGATCCAGCGCGGAATTTCCGCACCGCAGGCATCGGAGAAGCGTGCCAGTTTGCTGTAGTTGGTGATCGGCATGATGCCTGGCACCACTGGAATGTCGACGCCCAGCGCCTGTACGCGATCGACGAAGTAGAAGTAGCTGTCGGCGTTGAAGAAGTACTGGGTGATCGCACTGTTCGCGCCAGCCTTGGCCTTGCGCACGAAGTTGGCGATATCGTCTTCGAAGTTGCGCGCTTGCGGGTGCATTTCCGGGTAAGCGGCGACTTCGATGTGGAAATGATCGCCGGTCTCTTCACGAATGAATTCAACCAGGTCATTGGCGTGGCGCAATTCGCCGCTGGCCATGCCCATGCCCGACGGCAGGTCACCGCGCAACGCGACGATACGGGTAATGCCGGCGGCCTTGTACTGGCTCAGCAGGCCACGCAAGTCGTCCTTGCTGTCGCCCACGCAGGACAGGTGCGGTGCGGCAGGGATTTTGACTTCGTTTTCGAGCTGCAACACGGTGTTGAGGGTGCGATCACGGGTCGAACCGCCAGCGCCGTAGGTGCAGGAGAAGAAATCGGGATTGTACGCAGCCAGCTGACGGGCAGTGGCGAGCAGCTTTTCATGCCCAGCGTCGGTCTTGGTAGGGAAGAACTCGAAGCTGTAGCGACGATCTTGGGACATGGTCATATCCTTGGAAACGCGTAAGGCGGATGCTGGCTCCCTGTACCTGTAGGAGCGAGCATGCTCGCGATGGAGGATCAGGCGACGCGGGTATTCAGACACCCCGCGTCATCGTTGACCACCATCGCGAGCTTGCTCGCTCCTACAGGGGGAGCAGCTGGCCGATCAGTAGCGGTAAGCGTGCGGCTTGAACGGACCTTCGACGGTCACGCCGATGTAGTCGGCCTGGGTCTTGGTCAGTTGAGTCACGACGCCGCCGAAACCGCGGACCATTTCCAGGGCCACTTCTTCGTCGAGTTTCTTCGGCAGTACTTCAACGGTCAGACGCTCGGCTTTCTGGGCCGGCGACAGGTCGGCGTACTTCTGGCCGAACAGGAAGATCTGCGCCAGAACCTGGTTGGCGAACGAACCGTCCATGATGCGGCTCGGGTGACCGGTTGCGTTGCCCAGGTTCACCAGACGGCCTTCGGCCAGCAGGATCAGGTAGTCGTCGTTCTGGGCATCGAATGCGCCAGCGCCGGTACGGTGGATCTTGTGCACCTGTGGCTTCACTTCTTCCCACGCCCAGTTCTTGCGCATGAAAGCGGTGTCGATTTCGTTGTCGAAGTGACCGATGTTGCAGACAACAGCGCGCTTCTTCAGGGCCTTGAGCATGTTTGCGTCGCAAACATTGACGTTACCGGTGGTGGTCACGATCAGGTCGATCTTGCCCAGCAGGGCCTTGTCGATGCTGGCTTCGGTGCCGTCGTTGATACCGTCGATGAACGGCGATACCAGTTCGAAACCGTCCATGCAGGCTTGCATGGCGCAGATCGGGTCGACTTCGGAGACCTTGACGATCATGCCTTCCTGACGCAGGGACTGGGCCGAACCCTTGCCCACGTCACCGTAGCCGATCACCAGCGCCTGTTTGCCGGACAGCAGGTGGTCGGTCCCGCGCTTGATGGCATCGTTCAGGCTGTGACGGCAGCCGTACTTGTTGTCGTTCTTGCTCTTGGTCACCGAGTCGTTGACGTTGATGGCCGGGATCTTCAGCTCGCCCTTGGCCAGCATGTCCAGCAGGCGGTGCACGCCGGTGGTGGTTTCTTCGGTCACGCCGTGGACGCGATCCAGAACCTGCGGGTATTTCTTGTGCAGCAGCTCGGTCAGGTCGCCGCCGTCGTCGAGGATCATGTTGGCGTCCCAAGGCTGGCCATCCTTGAGGATGGTCTGCTCCAGGCACCACTCGTACTCTTGCTCGGTTTCACCTTTCCAGGCGAAAACCGGGATGCCGGCAGCGGCGATGGAAGCGGCGGCCTGGTCCTGAGTCGAGAAGATGTTGCAGGACGACCAGCGTACTTCGGCACCCAGGGCAACCAGGGTTTCGATCAGCACGGCGGTCTGAATGGTCATGTGGATGCAGCCGAGGATCTTCGCGCCCTTGAGCGGTTGCTCTTCGGAGTACTTGCGACGCAGACCCATCAGGGCCGGCATTTCGGATTCGGCGATGATGGTTTCGCGACGGCCCCAGGCGGCGAGGGACATGTCGGCGACTTTGTAGTCGGTAAAATCTGCAGGCGTGATTACAGCGCTCATGAAGAGCCTCCATTCGTAGTTATGCGAATGGGCGCCGTTGTGCGTTTAGTGTCGGGCCGGTCAAGGCCTGGCAACGCCCCATCCGAGCCTGACAGGTTTTACCTGCTGCAGCGCCCCTCGGACAGGTGGCGGGAAACGGTAGCAAGTGGAAGTTACCGTTTTGAAACGGGGGCGATTATAGCGGGCTATGCTGATCTTCCAAAGGGTTTCTGTCGGTCAATGTTCGAACGGTAATAGTGGCTATAGAAGATGCCCAATAGAGCTATTGCCAAAGCTCTGCCATGATCCCGGGCATCTATCGGAAAGACGCTCAGGAGTGCACATGAATTTCCACACCCGCAAATGGGTCAAGCCCGAAGACCTCAACCCCAATGGCACGCTGTTCGGCGGCAGTCTGCTGCGCTGGATCGATGAAGAGGCGGCGATCTACGCCATCGTCCAGTTGGGCAATCAGCGCGTCGTCACCAAGTATATTTCCGAGATCAACTTCGTCAGCGCCTCGCGCCAGGGCGACATCATCGAGCTGGGCATCACCGCCACCGAGTTCGGCCGCACCTCGATTACCCTGACGTGCGAAGTGCGCAACAAGATCACCCGCAAAAGTATTCTGACGGTGGAGAAGATGGTCTTCGTCAACCTCGGCGAAGACGGCCTGCCCGCAGCCCATGGTCGGACCGAGATCAAGTACGTCAAGGACCAGTTCCAGGACGGCGCCAGCGTCGAATAAAACCAGTCCCCTGCCCACAGAACGGATGCCGGTGGCCACGGTCGTAGCTAAATGACCTGCCACCGGTGTTCGCGCCATGACTACTCCAATCAGCGGAAAGACCCCCGATCTCTCGGCCAAGGAAAAGCGCGAGGTCGAAAAGAATCAGCCACCGCGTGCGGCGGTGTTGCATGAAATCATCCGTAAACAGGGCGATCAGGAACTCGAGCGCAGCATCGCTGCACTGTGGTGGTCGGCGCTGGCGGCCGGGCTGACCATGGGGCTTTCGCTGATGGCCATGGGGTTGTTGAATTCGCGCCTGCCCGATGGCGAAGGTTTCAAGGTGATCGCCAGTTTCGGCTACTGCGCAGGCTTTCTCGCGGTAATCCTCGCCCGCCAGCAACTGTTCACCGAAAACACCCTGACCGCGGTGCTGCCGGTCATGAGCGAACCGACGTTGCGCAATTTCGGTCGGTTGCTTCGACTGTGGTCGGTGGTGCTGGTGGGCAACCTGTGCGGCACCTTGCTGGTGGCTTACGTGATGTTGGAACTGCCGATTTTCGACAGCAAGACCGATGTGGCCTTTCTCGACATCGGCCGTAAGGTCATGGAGGGCGATCCCGTCAAGATGTTCTCCAAAGGGATCATCTCCGGCTGGATGATCGCCACCATGGTCTGGATGATTCCGTCCATGGAGAGCGCCAAGGTGTGGATCATCGTCCTCATCACCTATTTCATGGCGCTCGGGGATTTCACCCACATCGTGGTCGGCTCACTGGAGGTTTCGTACCTGGTGTTCGCCGGGGAATTGCCGTGGAAGGATTTCTGGCTGATTTTCGCCGGGCCTACGCTGGCGGGGAACATCATCGGCGGCAGTTTCATCTTTGCGCTGATCAGCCATGCGCAGATTCGCAGTGAGAGCGGGCCGCCGAAAGAGTCGGCGGATCAGGACGAGGAACCCGATCCGCAGAAGATCAAAAAATGATCGACATCAAATCGATGCATTGACCGCGGCAACGCTGCGCCGTTGACGGTAGATGAAGAACAGCGCGGTCAGCACCGTTAATCCGCTGACCAGCGCGCCGGTCCATGGCAGGTCGGCCAGGTCCGCGCCGCTGGCGACCACCAGTCCGCCGATCCAGGCGCCGGCTGCGTTGCCGAGGTTGAAGGCGCTCTGGTTCAGGGTCGAGCCCAGATTCGGCGCTTCGTGGGCCTGATCGATGATCAGTAATTGCAGGATCGGGCACAGCGCGAAGGCAAAAATACCCCATAACACCAGGGTAATCGCCGCCGGGATCACCGAGTGGCTGGTCTGGCTGAAGGCGGCCAATACCAGCACCACGGCCAGCGCCATGCCCACCAGCGAGGGCAGCAGGCGACTGTCCGCCAGACGGCCGCCGAGCATGCTGCCCGCGGTCAGGCCGACGCCGAACAACAGCAGCATGACGGTTACGCCGTGGGGGCTGACGCCGGTGACGTCCTGCAGGATTGGCGCGATGTAGGTGAAGACGCTGAACAGACTGGTCGACGCCAGCACGCTCATGCCCAGCGCCAGCAGCACATTGAGCTTGCCCAGCACCCGAAATTCGCTGGCGAGGTTGGCCTTGTCCATCGCGATGTTTTTCGGCAGCCACAGCCACTGTGCAATTGCGGCGATCACGCCAATCACCGAGACCGCCCAGAACGTCGCGCGCCAGCCGGCGTATTGTCCGAGCGCCGTGCCCAAGGGCACACCCAGCACATTGGCCAGGGTCAGGCCGGTAAACATCATCGCAATCGCCTGGGCCCGTTTGTTCGGCGCCACCAGTCCTGCGGCCACCACCGAACCGATCCCGAAAAACGCCCCGTGACACAGCGCGGTGACCACCCGGGCGGCCATCAGCGTGGCGTAGTTCGGGGCCAGGGCGCAGAGCACGTTACCGAGGATGAACATCAGGGTCATGCCCAGCAGCGTGGCTTTGCGCGGCATGTTGGCGGTGCCCACCGCGAGGATCGGTGCGCCAAACACTACGCCCAGGGCGTAGCCGGTGATCAGCAGGCCGGCGTGGGGAATGCTCACTGCGAGGTCGCGGGCGACGTCGGGCAACAGGCCCATGATGACGAATTCAGTGGTGCCGATGCCGAACGCGGCAACAGCGAGTGCAAGCAAGGCGAGTGGCATGCGCAGAGTCTCTGTCGGTAGTCTGGACGCGGTGATCAGGCATACGCAGGCCGGCGCCCGATCTCGACGAGAGCGGGCGGGGCAGGATTTTTATTGGAATTAGTCTGTGCGCAACTGAGTGCGGCGTGGTCGGTTTGCAGTATAAACAGCTGCTGAAATATCGCGAATCAATTCTCTCCCCCTGTAGGAGCGAGCACGCTCGCGATGAACGCCAGAACACCGCGGGGTATCAGATGCCCAGCGTTATCGTTGGCGACCATCGCGAGCGTGCTCGCTCCTACAGGAGGCGGGGGTAATTAAACAAGGAGTATGCCGTGCTTGCGACGGCTCTGGTGTTGGTGGCGGCGCTGTTGCATGCGGCGTGGAATACCCTGATCAAGTTCAGCGCCGAACGGCTGCTGGTGGTGGCCTGCATGGACAGCGTGGCGCTGCTGTTCGTGATCGTGATGTTGCCGTTCGTGGAACTGCCACCGCTGGAAATCTGGCCGTGGATCCTGGCTTCGGCGGCCTTCGAGTTGCTCTATCGCTACCTGTTGATCCAGGCCTATCGGGTGGGCGATCTGGGGCTGGTCTATCCGCTGATGCGCGGGTTGTCACCGCTGGTGGTGCTGGCGCTGACCCTGATCTTTGCCGGAGAGGTGCTGACTCATCAGCAAATCTTCGGGATCCTGCTGATCCCATTGGGCATGTTGTGCCTGCTGTGGCAGGGCGGAGGCGGTGCGCGCCTGCCGTGGTCGATGCTGCCGGTGGTGGCGCTGATCGGCCTGTGCATCGGCTGCTACACCTTCATCGATGGCCAGGCGCTGCGGCGTTGGTCGCATCCGCTTGATTACCTGGTCTGGGTGACGCTGCTCAGTGCCTGGCCTTTCCCGTTGCTGGCATGGGTGCGCAAGCGACCGGCGTTCCGCTTGTTCTGGCGTGAACAATGGCGATTAGGGCTGGCGGTCGGGTTCTGCGTGTTGTTCAGCTACGCTCTGGTGCTGTGGGCCATGCAGATTGGCTCGATTGCCGAAGCGGCGGCCCTGCGCGAGATCAGCGTGATCCTGGTGGTGCTGTTCGGCATGCGCTACCTGAAAGAACCTTTTGGCCGGCCGCGGCTCTTAGCCTGTGGACTGGTATTGATCGGCATGCTGGTGATGAAATTCTGAAAACCTGAAGAAGGGATTGCTCTATGACGGTTGCTCTGTGGTGCATTTTGATCGCGATAATCCTGCCCTATCTGTGCACGGTCGTTGCCAAGGTCGCTGGCGGTTATCGCCTGGACGACAACCACGATCCGCGAGACTTCCTTGATTCGCTGAACGGATTGGCCCGGCGCGCCCATGCGGCGCAATTGAACGGGTTTGAAATCACCCCGGCGTTCGCGGCCGCCGTGCTGGTGGCGCATTTGGTGGAAAATGCCGAGCTGGTGACGATCAATGTGCTGGCGGTGATGTTCATCACCAGCCGGCTGCTCTACATCATTTGCTACCTGGCGGATTGGGCGATTCTGCGATCGCTGGTGTGGTTCGTGGGGGCAGGTTTGATCGTGTCGTTTTTTGTGGTGTCGATGTAGCAAGAGAAGATCGCAGCCTGGGGTTGCCGAAGGCTGCGATCTTTTGATCTTCAGGGCTTGTCAGCAACCTGAGGCACCTGCGGCAACGCCGCCCCCTTTGGCCACAACATCCAGATCTGCCCCTGCTGCTTCATGTCCCCGGCCAGTTGCCCCGCCGCATCTCCAGTACCCCAGAACAGATCCGCGCGAACCTCACCGGTGATCGCGCCGCCGGTGTCCTGCGCCGCCACCGGCCGCACCAGCGCGCTGCCATCCGGACGGGTCGTGGACAACCACAGCAGACTGCCCAGCGGAATCACCTTGCGATCCACCGCCGCGCTGTAACCCGCCGTCAGCGGCACGTTCAACGAGCCGCGAGGACCTTCGTTGCTGTCGGGGTTGCGGGTGAAGAACACATAACTCGGGTTGCTGCCCAGCAGTTCCGGAATACGCGACGGATTAGCCTTGGCCCAGGCGGCGATGGTGCCCATGGTCACGTCTTCTTTCTTCAGTTCGCCCTGTTCCACCAGCCAGCGGCCGATCGGTCGATAGGGGTGGCCGTTCTGGTCGGCGTAAGCGATGCGCAGCTGGCGACCGCTGTCGAGCTGGATTCGCCCAGAGCCCTGGATTTGCAGGAATTGCAGGTTCATCGGATCGGTCAGCCAGGCCACCACCGGCGCCTTCACGCCCTTGGTTTCAATGGTTGCCGCATCGTCGTAGGGCTTGAGCACGCGGCCTTCAAGACGGCCGCGCAGACGCTTACCCTTGAGTTCGGGATAGATGCTGTCCAGGGAGACGATGATCATGTCCTCAGGCACGCCGTACACCGGAATGTTGGCGCTGGCGGTCTGGGTCAGGCTGCCGGGATAGACCGGTTCGTAGTAGCCGGTGATCAGGCCGTTGGGGTTGTCGTTGGCGGCGCGCAGGCCGTAGACATCGAGGTTCTGCTTGAGGAAGCCGCGAATATCATTGGCGGTTTGCGGCACATTCGCCGCCGCGGCGCAGGTGCCGCCCCAGACCGGGTCGGCTTTGAGTCGCGTACAGGCGCTGCGCCAGGAGCCGAAACCGGCGACGAGGTCGTTGTCGGTCACGGCCGGCAGGGCTTCCCAGGTGCCGGCGGAGTAGGTGGCCAGGGCGTGGGTTTTCGGAGGCTGTTTTTCGCCACCGGTGCAGCCTGCGAGCAGGGCCACCATCGGCAGGGCTGCGATGGGCAGGATGCGGGCAAGGCGTTGACGCCAGGCCTTGAAACGGCTGTTCATGGAGTGATTCCTTTGCTGGCTGCCCGAGTGCTCCATGCACTCGGACAACCCGTATTAATGTTAGGGCTATTGGTGTTTGCCGAGGACACGAGGATACTGGCCGCCGTTTCCCGTGACCTGAAGCCACCATGACTCTCAAAAGACTTTCTGTTGTATTGCTGGCCTGCCTGACGTTGTCCGCGTGCGGCGGGATCGACCCCAATTCGCCGCTGGGTCAGCGCAAGGCAATTTTCAAGCAAATGCTCAAGACCGGTGAAGACCTGGGTGGCATGTTGCGTGGTCGCATTCCCTTCGACGGGCCTAAATTCGCCGAAGGCGCGGTGAAACTCGACGCCTTGTCCCACGAGCCCTGGAAACATTTCCCGCAAGTGCGTGAAGAAGACCACACCAGTGCGACCAGCGATGTATGGGAACAGCAGGCACGCTTTCAGGCAATGGCTCGCGATCTTGAAAGCGCCACCGGCGAACTGGTGATCGCCAGTCAGATCCAGCCCTACAAGGCCAGCAACCTGGGGCCGGCGGTGCAGAAGGTCGAGGATGCTTGCAGTGCTTGTCATAAGGCGTTCAGGGATCATTGATCGGTGCTCTGCCTCTGTAGCAGTTGGCGAAGCCTGCGTCCGGCTGCGAAGCAGTCGTAAAATCAGAGCATGCGGTATTTCAGGAATATTTCGCACTCAGGGTTTACGACTGCTGCGCAGCCGGACGCAGGCTTCGCCAGCTGCTACATGGAGCGTTTAGTCCGGATTATTTATCGAGCTCGTCCACCGCTTCCTGCAATTCCTTGCGCGACTGGGCCAGCTTTTCCTTGCGCTTGTCGATCTTCTCCGGATCGCCTTTCTTCATGGCCTTGTCCAGATCGGCCTGACGCTTGCTGACTTCATGCTTGGCCTCAAGCACCTTGTTCTCCCGCTCTTTCTTCAGCGAGGCGTCGGTGCAGTTGGCGTCGACTTCGCTCAGGGCTTTTTCCAGGCCGGCCAACTGACTGTCATTGCCGCGGGACTTGGCCAGTTCGATCTGATTGATGATGCCTTGTTTCTTGGCGGCGCAGCCGGTCAGCCCGGGGGCTTCTTCATCCGCCATCAACGGGGTGGCCAGCACGCTGCAAAGGGTCAACAGGGCGAGCGGTGAAAGTAATTTCATAAAAGCTCCATGTGAAAAGGCAGTCGGTTCTCTGCGGCAATGGCTTGTTTGAGCTCATCGGTACTGGCGGGTTCCCGGACGCTAAAAACCGTCGATGCCGGCTGATCTCAGGGTTTCACTTAAGGCCAGCACCTGAGGATCGCGGAAAAACGCGCTCAATTGCGCGGCGCGTCCCGGGCCGATCCCGGCTTCAGCCTGCCATTGTTCAATACTTCGTTGTGTCAGGTCCTGCCATGAGTCGGCGAGGCGCGCCTGGCCTGTCGGTGGCATGCCCAACGCCTTGAGCCAACGGGCGAAAGGGCGCTGCCGGGCGTCGTCGAAACTGGTCGAAAGGCGTGCGCCACTGCGCTCGCCCAAGCCGTCAATGTTAGCAAGCTCTTGGGCATCGAGGGTCAGCCAATCCAGCAGGCCGTTCAGGCGACCTGCGTTGATCAGTTTTTCCCAGGTGCCCGGACCGACATGGGGCAAGGCCAGCCCCTGTTTGCCACTGAGCCAGGCCAGGCGCGCGAGAAATTGGCTTTCGCATCCCGGCGTCGGCTGCCAGCAGCTCAAGGCATGAAAGTCCGTGGCGTTGGGTACGTTCATGTCCGCTCGTTCGGTACTGCGCAGCACCACACTGTCGAGCCGGGGAATGGTCAGGCCGGCAAGGCTGATGGCGACCTGGTCGCCCGGTCGGATGTCCAGCGCTTGCCAGCGTTGCAGAGAACTGACGCTGACGCGTTTGATTTGCCGGTCGTCGAGCATCACCGGCGCCAGTTCGAGTACCGGGGTGATCCGTCCGGTTCGGCCGATCCTGAAGTGCACCTTGCGCACCTCGGCCAGCGCTTGGGCGAAAGGGTATTTCCAGGCGACGCTCCAATAGGAAGGTTTGGCTTGCCAGCGTTCGGCGGGTGGGCGTTGTGCCTGGCGCAGGACGATGCCGTCGCTGGCAAAGGGCAGGGGCGAGCGATACCAGTGATCGCGCCAGCGTTGGGCGTCTGCCAGTGTGCTGATCGATTGGCTGTAGAGGGTGGTGTCGGGGAAGCCCAGTTCATTCAAGGTTGCCGTGCGCTCCGGCAAGCTCGCAGGGCCGTCCGGCCAGTCCCAAGCGAACAGACCGATGCCATTCGCCTGCTCTGCATCCAAGGTTTTGCGCGCCATCAGGCCAGCGACTGTCGAGCGGGCATTGAGGCTGCCGGCCTGGGCTTGAACATGGTCATTCAGGCGCCAATAGAGTTCGCCTTGAACCAGCAGGTCCAGTGGCTGAGTGAGTTGCCGGGGGATGGCCGCGATCTGGCGCGCCGAAGCTGTCCAGTCCTGACCTTGCGAACCATCACCGCGGCTGATCGCCTGGGCAAGCAGGCCCTCACGGTAGATCAGCGTCACGGCGACACCATCGACCTTGGGTTGTACCCAGACGTCCTTGCGGTGACGGAGCCATTGCTCGACGTCTTTTTCGTCCTGCAGTTTGTCCAGACCGGTATGGGCGACCGGATGAACAAGCGTGCCGCGCGCCGTGCGCAACGGGTCAGTGGGTGCCTTGCTGTTGAAGCATTGGCGCCATTGGGCAAGGCGCGCGTGAGATTGATCGTAGAGCTCATCGGCGACCAGGGATTTTCCTTCGCGATGGTAGCTGTCGTCCCAGAGGTCGATCCGGTTTTGCAGAGCGGTGAGTTCGTTTGCCGCGCGTTCAGGTGGCCAGTCGGGGCATTGGGTGGCTTGGGCGTTGAGGCTGGCGAGGGTGATCAGACAAGTGAAAAGAAGGCACAGGTAGAGGGGCATCGTGAGCGTCCTTGCTCATTGGGGTGCCTGAAGGCTAGGTCAGTTTCAGAAGGTGGGCGTTCATCTACATTTCCGCGTATGTCACCGGCCCCCGTAGGAGCGAGGCTTGCCCGCGAAGGCGTAGTGTCAGTCGACATC
>NZ_JBSVXG010000098.1:0-21331 GCF_054070595.1 Pseudomonas sp. SDO55104_S430
TACAAAACCGTAGGAGCGAGGCTTGCCCGCGAAGCGATTGAACAGACGCCGAAAAAATCAGGCCTTATTCAGAGCCTGAGCCGCAGCCAATACCGCATCGACATGCCCCGGCACCTTCACGCCGCGCCATTCCTGACGCAATACACCGTTCTTGTCGATCAGGAAGGTGCTGCGATCCACACCCATGTATTCCTTGCCGTAGAGCTTCTTCAGCTTGATCACGTCGAACTGCTGGCAGAGCGCTTCTTCCTTGTCGCTGATCAGCTCGAAGTTGAACGCCTGCTTGGCCTTGAAGTTCTCATGGGATTTCAAACCGTCACGCGATACCCCGAAGACTTCGGTGTTGGCCGCCTTGAAGGCATCCAGCTGGTCGCGAAAGCCCTGGCCCTGGGTGGTGCAGCCCGGCGTGCTGTCCTTCGGATAGAAGTAGATCACTACCTGCTTGCCCTTGAGTGCCGCCAGGCTGACGGTTTGCCCGTTGGTGGCGGGTGCTTCGAAGTCGGCGACCGGTTGGTCGATGGCAACGGCCATGAAAGCTTCCTTACATTGGGTTTTGTGGGCGCCACGGTTCGATCAGGGCATCCAGGTTCAGCGCATCGGCGAAGTCCAGGAACTGATCGCGCAACCAGCTGATTTGCACGCCGGCAGGCAAAGTCACGGTAAAGGTGGCGTTGAGCATGGTGCCGCCGGTCTGCGGAGCCTGATAGGTGTCGCAGGTCAGGTTTTCCAGCTCGACGTTGTGGTCCATGAAGAACTGGCACAGCTCGTTGACGATGTCCGAGCGATAGGCCGAGCTAACATAGGCAACGTACGGCAGTGCCTGCGGGCGGTTTTCCAGCGCGGCACTGCGCACCACGTTGACGGTGAAGGCGTGACGCTTGGCCAGGATCGGCAGGCTGCCTTCCAGGCGGGCCAGGGCATCCCAGCTGCCGGAGACTTCAAGGACCAGCGCACTGCACTCGCCATGACGGGTCAGGCGCGAGGTAACCACGGCGCAGCGGTTTTCATGGCTGGCGCGGCACAGGACGTTAGTCAGCTCCATGGGGTTGGCGCCGAGGGCACTGATGACAAGGAATTGTTCGCGAACTGTGGGGGTGGACATGCAGCATTCCTAAAGCGATGAGCGGTCGGTACTTCCATCGGTCTGTTTTAGCGGAGCGAGCCTGCGGATGCGAATCGCAAGGCCCCTGGCGCAGGTTGCAATGTGCTCCAGTATGGCAGGAGCAGCGCAATGGCAACGCTGGAACGGGGCTTGTGATACCGAAATTGGAGGCTCAGAGCCGACGTACGAGCCTGTCGGTACCGATCAAAGTCTGAAGGGTAGCGAAAAGCGGCGCCAAGGGGAATGGCGGCAGCGCAGTACTTCGCTTGTACAAGCATCTTGGCGCCAGTACCATTACGGCTCTCTTTTTCCGGCAGGAGCGGTTGCATGATTGCGGGCAGTATGGTGGCACTGGTCACACCCATGGATGCACAAGGTAATCTCGACTGGGACGGCCTGAGCAAACTGGTGGACTTTCACCTGCAAAACGGCACCCACGCCATCGTGGCGGTCGGCACCACAGGTGAATCCGCCACCCTCGATGTGAACGAACACATCGAAGTCATCCGTCGCGTCGTGAAGCAGGTCAATGGCCGCATTCCGGTGATCGCCGGCACGGGCGCCAACTCGACCCGCGAAGCCATCGAGCTGACCATCAACGCGAAGACCGCCGGCGCCGACGCTTGCCTGCTGGTCACGCCGTACTACAACAAGCCGACCCAGGAAGGCCTGTACCAGCACTTCAAGGCCATTGCCGAGGCCGTCGACATCCCGCAGATCCTCTATAACGTCCCGGGCCGCACCGCATGCGACATGCAGGCCGAGACCGTGATCCGCCTGTCGACCGTCAAGAACATCATCGGCATCAAGGAAGCTACCGGCGACCTGAAGCGTGCCAAGACAATCATCGACGGTGTCAGCAGCAACTTCCTGGTGATCTCCGGTGACGACGCTACCGCGGTCGAACTGATCCTGCTGGGCGGCAAGGGCAACATTTCGGTGACCGCCAACGTCGCCCCGCGCGACATGTCCGACCTGTGCATCGCAGCCCTGAACGGCGACGCCGAAAA
Organism: Pseudomonas sp. SDO55104_S430; assembly: GCF_054070595.1. Lineage (NCBI taxonomy): Bacteria > Pseudomonadati > Pseudomonadota > Gammaproteobacteria > Pseudomonadales > Pseudomonadaceae > Pseudomonas > Pseudomonas sp. SDO55104_S430. The sequence goes on from NZ_JBSVXG010000098.1 coordinate 2,113, forward strand.
AGCGCGTGCCATCCACGAAAAGCTGATGCCGCTCAATAAAACCCTGTTTATCGAATCCAACCCTATCCCTGTGAAATGGGCGCTGCATGAAATGGGCCTGATGCCGGACGGTATCCGTCTGCCGCTCACCTGGCTCAGCGCCGAGTGTCACGAACCGCTGCGTCAGGCCATGCGCCAGTCCGGCGTCCTGGCTTAATTGAGGAAGTACAACGCATGAAGCGAATGGCCGGACTTTCCGCACTTGCCTTGATCATCTCCAGCACCAGTGGCTGTGGATGGATCTGGGGCCCGGAAGGTTATTTCCGTGACCGTGGTAGCGATTACCTGGAAGCAAAACAGACTGCACCGATGCAAATCCCGCCGGACGTCCAGACCGCCAAGCGTCTGGATCCGCTGCTGCCGATCCCGCGTAACGTGGCCGATGACACCGCCACCGGCGAGTTCGTCGTTCCTCGCCCACTGCCTCTGTCTTCCGTGGCCGATGCCAGTGCCTACTCGCTGCAGAAGAGCGGTGATGCGCGCTGGATCCTGGCGCAAAACCCGCCTGCAGAAGCCTGGCCTGTGGCCGTGCAATTCTTCCAGGACAACGGTTTCCGCCTGGACGAACAGCGCCCGCAGACCGGCGAATTCACCACTACCTGGCAGCACTCCGACGAGTTGTCGGCGGCAATGGCCAAGCGTTTGAGCGCCGCCGGTGTCGCATCCGACAGCGAAATCCGTGCCCGCGTACGTATCGAGCCGGGTGTGCAGCGCAACACCAGTGAAGTCTATGTGGTCACCGCCGAACGTCCTGCCGGCAGCACCGCCGACGTCGAATTCACCAACCGTTCGGTCAACACCGGCCTGGACGCTGCGCTGGTCGACGACATGCTCGCGAGCATGAGCCGCATCTCCGAGAAGGGTGGTTCGGTTTCCATGCTGGCTTCCCGTGACTTCGACACCCCAAACCGTGTCAGCCTGAGCGAAGACGGCAGCGGCAACCCTGTGCTGAACGTCGGCTCCGACCTGGACCGTGCCTGGTCGAGCGTCGGCCGTGCGCTGGAACAGGGCGAATGGCGCGTGGAAGACATCAACCGCAGCCTGGGCCTGTACTACATCAACCTGGCCGAAAAGGCCGAGAAGAAAGACGACAAGCCTGGCTTCTTCAGCAGCCTGTTCGGCAGCACGCCGGACAAGGAAGAGCGTGAAGCGCGCGCCGAGCGTTATCAGGTTCGCCTGAGCAAGGTGGGCGACAGCGTCCAGGTCACCGTCGAGAAAAACATCAACACTGTGGCGCCGGCTGACGTGGCGCGCAAAGTGTTGAGCGTGATTCAGGACAATCTGGGCTGATCACATGCGTTTTGCCGTTCTCGGCAGCGGTAGCCAAGGGAACGGCACGCTGGTAGCCAGTGCAGATACCTATGTGCTGGTCGATTGTGGTTTCTCCCTGCGGGAAACCGAAAAACGCCTGTTGCGCCTGGGTGTGAACCCGGCGCAACTGAGCGCGATACTCGTGACCCACGAACATGCCGACCACGTGCATGGCGTGGGTTTGCTGTCTCGGCGCTACAATTTGCCTGTCTACCTCAGTCGCGGGACTTTGCGCGGGATGCGCAAGCCCATCGAGCCCACGGGCTTTCTGGCTGATGGTGAACGACTGCAGATCGGCGATCTGAGCATTGGCGTCATTGCCGTGGCCCACGATGCGCAGGAACCGACGCAATATGTCTTCAGTGACGGTGAGCGGCGCTTCGGCCTGTTGACCGACCTGGGTTCGTACTGCAACAGGGTGCTGGAGGGCTATCGTGATCTCGATGCGCTGATGATCGAGGCCAACCATTGCCGGGACATGCTGGCTCGCGGTCACTACCCGTACTTTCTCAAGCAGCGGGTGGGCGGTGAACTGGGACATTTGAACAACCATCAGGCGGCATTCCTGGTGGCCGAGTTGGGCTGGCAAGGCCTGCAACATCTGGTCCTGGCCCATCTGAGCAGCAAGAACAACCTGCCGCAGCTGGCCCGGCAATGTTTTGTCGACACCCTCGGGTGCGACCCGGACTGGCTGCAACTGGCCGATCAAGATTCAGGGCTCGACTGGCGACACATCGCCTAGCCCATCTACTTAGCAAGCGGAGCCCATCATGGAAAAACGTGAAGAACTCTACCGCGGCAAAGCCAAGTCGGTTTACAAGACCGACGACGCTGACCGTCTGATCCTGCTGTTTCGCAACGACACTTCGGCGTTCGACGGCAAGCGCATCGAACAGCTCGATCGCAAAGGCATGGTGAACAACAAGTTCAACGCCTTCATCATGCAGAAACTCGAAGCCGCCGGCGTGCCGACCCAGTTCGACAAGCTGCTGGGCGACAACGAATGCCTGGTGAAGAAGCTGGACATGATCCCGGTCGAGTGCGTAGTGCGTAACTACGCCGCCGGCAGCCTGGTCAAGCGCCTGGGCGTCGAAGAGGGCATGAAACTCAACCCTTACACCTTCGAACTGTTCCTGAAGGACGACGCCAAGGGCGACCCGTTCATCAACGAATCCCACGTTGTGGCATTCGGCTGGGGCACCGCCGAGCAACTGGTTCGCATGAAAGAGTTGTCCCTCAAGGTCAACGAAATCCTGAGCAAGCTGTTCGACGACGCCGGCCTGCTGCTGGTGGACTTCAAGCTCGAATTCGGCGTGTTCAGCGATGGCTCCATCGTCCTGGGTGACGAGTTCAGCCCGGACGGCTGCCGTCTCTGGGACAAGGACACCAAGAAGAAGATGGACAAGGACCGCTTCCGCCAGGGCCTCGGTGACGTCATCGAAGCCTACGAAGAAGTCGCCAACCGTCTGGGCGTACCGCTTTAACCGACGCAAGCATCTGATAGCACAGAAATATTTCGCGAAAGGGGTTCGCTTCCTGCGAATGTGCTGTTATGATGCGCGCCGTTGGAGAGATGCCAGAGTGGCCGAATGGGACGGATTCGAAATCCGTTGTACCTTCACCGGTACCTAGGGTTCGAATCCCTATCTCTCCGCCATATTCAAAAAAGCCCCGTAATTCAATGAGTTAAGGGGCTTTTTTTTGTTGGTTTGTACTACTCTGTTGTACTACTTCCGCTGGTCAGATTTGGAATCTGAAGGCGGTAGTATGGTTTCTTCTCGGCCCTCCTGTAAGGGCGTTTAAGCATCGCGCGCCTACAAGGCTGCTGGCTGTCGCAGGTGTCCTCTATCAGTGCTGTAATCAACGCACGCTTCGCCCTAGACTCGTTCACGCTTCAGTGTGCAGCACCCTTCTGCTAATGTTATGTGGAAAGGACACTGACCTTTTCTTCGTTCATGTGTCATAGCCGTTTTCTCACGGATTGTTCTAGGCACAATGATGACCCCACAACATAAATTGCTCGCTCGGACGATGTTTCAGTTAAAAGTTCATCAGTCAAACGGCTTTGAGTTCGAGCGTCTTTTCGGGCAGGTTTTAGATTATGGTAGGCCAGGATTTCAGAAAGTCCGGCCTTACGGTAATGAAGGTGATCGGGGCAACGATGCTTATGAGCCCTCCATTGGAAGGTATTACCAAGTATTTGCGCCCAATGATGTGAAAAAAAGTCTAGCAGCAGCGATAAAAAAAGTTGAAATTGATTTCAAAACTAAACTCTTGCCTTATTGGGGTAAGTTTTGTCATCCAAAAGAATATTTTTTTGTATTGAACGATAAGTATTCAGGAACTATTCTTGATGTTGAAAGTGTTTTGGCATCTTTGAAAGCCGACAACTCTTTAGGGGAAGCTAAGGCATTTCTGAACAAAGATTTGGAAGATGTTTTCATAAATTTGGATGAAGACCAAATTAGCATGGTGGTCGGTGGTATTCCTGCAATTGATAGTTCAAGTTTTTTGGACTACTCAATTTTGGGGGAAGTTATTAAACATGTTTTAAGTGTTGCCCCTTCAGATGCACGAAAATCAAAGCTTATTAGTCCGAATTTTGATGAGAAAATAGAGTTCAATGGGTTGCTGGACAATGGCGATTGGTTGAGGGCAAAGCAGCGTGAAGTTTGGCAGGTTGACGATTATCTCTCTAAGAATGGCAATTTTACGAAGCAGCATTTACGCGATTCTTTGTCGGGATTTTATGAAGAGAGTATAGTGGAGATCGCCTCGTCTGATTCCGATATTACTGTAGGCGATCTTCGCTTCGCGTTTGTTCTTAATAAAATAGCGCCGATGCATCAGGATCCGAACACTGATCGACTTCGAAAAGATGCTGCAATGGTATTGATGTCAAAGTATTTTGAAACTTGTGATATTTTTGAGGAGCCCAAAAATGCTTCTTCCTGATAAACATATTTCTTTCGCAGAGTCGCTGTTGGGGTTTGGTTCATTTTTGTTGTCTAAACTTGTTGCTCCAATGACGGTAGACCAATTGTGGCGAGCTTATGAGCGCGAAGCGCATAATTATCCCGCCTACCAAAGTTTTGATAATATGATACTTACACTGAATACTCTATATGCTATCGGCGCATTGCACACCAATGAGTATGGAGAACTGGTGCGAGGAAACGCGGAAGAATCTAAATGCGCTTAATAGAGCTATATGCAAATCAATCAAGCTTTAAGCGTGTTAGTTTTAATGCTACTGGTTTGTCTTTGGTAGTGGGGGCAAGAAAAGAAGCCGTGCATCATGATGATGATACCAAATCCTATAATGGGGTTGGTAAGTCTTTGCTGGTAGAAATAATTCATTTTTGTTTGGGATCAGGTACTAATACAGCGTTCAAGTCACATCTCCCTGGTTGGGAGTTTACTTTGGTTATGATGTTGGGTGCTAAAACTTACCATGTGATTCGCTCAACAGATAAGCAGGGCGAGGTGATAATCAACGAGAAGATCCTGAAGCTAAAGCTATATACTGATTTTTTAGCGAAAAACTCCTTCCAGTCCCATGATTCGACTAATGCAGGGCAGTTATCGTTTCGTGCGCTTATATCGCGTTTTATTCGGCGTACGAAAGCCGATTATAATGATCCAAAATCCACTAGTTCTGATAGAGAACCTTACACCACTTTACTGCGCAATCTATTTTTGCTTGGTGTAGATATTTCTCTTGTAGAAAAAAAGTATCAATTAAGAACGCGTCAAACACAGCTTGAACTTTTCGAGAAGAATTTTAAAACTGACCCCTTTATTCGTGAGTATTATACGGGTAACAAAGATGCATCATTACAATCCAAGCATTTAGATGATCAGATACAAAAGCTCGTAAATGACCTTGCTAGCTTCGAAGTCGCAGAGGATTATTATTCGATTGAGTCAAGTGCGAATTCTGTATCTGCCGAATTGAGAGTTCTTAAAAATAAAAAAGTAATAATAGAAAACTCAATTGCTAATATTATTAGAAGTCTTGAGTCTCGTTCGGATATTACTTTGGGGAGCATTAAAGATGTTTATAATGAGATGCTTTCTGCGTTTAAGCCGGAAGCTTTAAAAACTCTCGCTGAAGTAGAGCGTTTCCATACTGAAATAATCTCCAATCGTGTGGCTAGACTAAGTCAGGAGCGACGTAGGTTTGAATTAGAGTTGCGGCAGTTGGAAGTTGATGTCAAGGAGAAGAATGCGGAGTTGGATGTAAAGCTTTCGTACCTGTCTGATAAGAGAGCGTTAGATCAATATGCAGCAGTTAGTGCTCAGCTTTCTGATGTGAAGGCAAAACATCAAAAGCTTCAGGATTATCAACAGCTTTTACATCGAAGCAGGGAAGAGGCTGCTGAAGTAAAAATTCATTTGGCAGAAGAAAATCTAAAGACAAATCTTTACCTCGACGATACTGCGAAGGAACGCGAGGGTAAACTCGAAATCTTCTCTCAGTTGGCGAAGAAGTTTTATCCTGATGCCCCAGCCGGAATTATTCTGAATAATAATTCGGGTGATAACAAAATAAGATATGACTTTGATGTTCGCATTGAGGCTGATGGATCTGATGGGATTAGCGCTGTTAAGCTTTTTTGTTATGACCTATCCGTGATAATTTTGCGGATTAATCATGAGATGCGATTTGTATGGCATGATAGCCGACTCTTCAGTGATATTGATCCTCGGCAGCGAGCTGTTTTGTTTAAGATTGCTGGATTGTTGGCGAAAGAATACGGCTTTCAGTACATTGCGACTGTGAATGAGGATCAAATAGATGGAATGCTTTCTGAATTTTCAGACTCCGAGCGAGAGCAAATTTTTGAAAGTGTAGTACTCCGTTTAAATGATGATGGCCCTCAAGGGAAATTATTGGGTATTCAAGTTGATATGCATTATTAATTTAAGCTTATTCAATAAGCACGGCCCATTTAACTGTCAAATCGGCTTACCCCTTGGGTCGTAGGCCATGCTCATGCGAAATCACCGCTCTAACTCAGATCTACTCAAAGGCCTCATTCTTTAATAATGGGGCCTTTTCATTTCGATTTTCTTTAAGCCCCATTGCATAGAAAGCAGTGGTTTTCATTCGGCTAGCACTCAAAGCCCTTCAAAAAAATCACTTTCCGTGCATAGCATGACCGTTGGGTGTGGTGCGCGCTATTCCAGGGGCTGCCAGTGATTTTTGAGAGGCCCAAAGAAACGTGTTTAAAAAAAAGTCAGACATTGTGTTTAGAATGGGGTCTGGTAGGCCGTATAATGAGTAGCATCCCCACCTTGAAATTCACTTTTCCGCTTTCTTTGGGCGGGGGTGTAGAGAAAGAACAATATTTTTTTTAAAATGGAAAAATATGTTTTTCCTCCTTAAGCCTTTGATTTAGAAATCCTTGACTTGCAAACACTTGAATAGGCTGTCGTTCGGTATGATGCCGGGCTTTGGTCGTGTTTTGATGGTGGGATATTTACTTCTCTATTTCTCAATAATTGATAAATTAATCTCTAGTGAGTTTCTTATCAATAAGCGTCGTCGTTATAAGACTTAGCGGTGTCTAATTGGGCATCTAACTAGGTAATGGATTAAATAAAAATATTATGCAAAAAAATAAAGAGCATTACTTCCAGGATCGTTTCATGGGGGTGCCGATCAAGTGTGACTCCTCATACCCTTCATTAAGAAAGATCCTTGAAGCGTTGTATGTGCTGGTCTATGAAACTACAAAGATGTTCTCTAGGCCGCGAGGCTATCATGTTAGGGTGCGGTTTACAGAGAAAATGACTAGTCGGACATTTAGTGCACGTCTAGCTACCTTTTACAAAAGAAAGTCAGGCTACATACCCTTCCGTTTGACTGTGGAAGAGTACGATGGCGAAGGAGATGGACTTCATCATCACTTTTGTTTGATTCTGGACGATAGACAGGATCGAAGAGCAAGTATAGAGCGCTTAATGTCGGACCTGTTTTCGGGCGGGTTTTTAGAGAACTATAAGGTGATCTGTCCTGATCGTGACGCATATGGGCATCACATTCGAACTCTAGAAGACAAAGATAGCTATTTCACCTGGATGACATACTTGGCGAAAGTCGCAACCAAGGCGGATATAGGACAGGTATGGAGCTCATGCCGTGCAACCAGTCGTTCTCTGAAAGAATGGAAGCTTGCAGGCAAGCCGGATTTACGAAACCAACTGTTCGGTCAACTACGGAAAGACAACAGCGCGAATGTTGATGTACTTGCAGTTATGCAATTGGTTGATGTGCCATCCGCTGTTATGATGCCGCAGGCACCTCTTGGGGTGTCGTGTAGGGCTTTTTAAGGTTGTGGTCTATAGGGGTGGGGCGGTATCGCGGGATTAACCCTTTGGTGGCGACTACAGCGGCTTCTAGCGAATGCAATGAACTTCTCTCTAATGCATATAACCGCCGGCTTGTAGTTGAGTATTTGTCTTAGATCTCAGTTTCTTGGCGATACGGTTGTCCAACATTTTCATATGAATGATTTGGTGTGTATCGGAATCATGAGGTGATCGGCGTGTTTGTTAAAATTTCTGTGTCCACAATTAGATCACTAGGCCGGCACACGAGGGCGGCAGACAATTTGAATATTGTCGTAATCGTTGGTTGATAGACCCCACGCTCCAAGAAGCTTATGTAATTACGTTGAAGATCCGCTAGGTGTGCTAACTCTTCTTGCGTTAGCCCCAAGTCTTTGCGTCTTTTTTTCAACGCTTTTCCAAATGCAGCCTCGATTTTCACTTCGTTCCCCCGGCAAAGGGAGACTTTCGAGCACTATGAGGAAAAGGTCCTCATAGCATGCTATGAATTTGCGTGAGGTGCTGGCATGATGGTGGCGCTATGTCACTATCTTGTGAATTCTCACCGATAGGGCGGTTATGCGGCTTTTTACTGTTTTGAATGTATCGGTTTCTGAGGGGTACAGGTTTTTCAGGGCCGCATGCTGATTCTGAATTCAAGGCAGAAATACTTAATACAATAGTTTCCCACCGATGCAGAGGAAGCGACATGTTAGTTAAGAAGGTTGTAATTGGATTTATCGGCGGCATGGTGTTGAGCGCATCTGCTATTGCGGAAATCAGCAACAAATCCGGAGATTTCGATGTTCCGCCAAAGCAAGATATGTTGAATGATGGCTTCATGTGTAAAAGTGCTGACGTTCTATTTGAATTTTATGAGAAGGTACCAGCCTCGGACCAAGATCGAGAAAAGTTTGCCGTTTCATTTTTGACGAAGCATTACAATAATGGGGATTGCTGGCATACCCCACCATCCAGTGCATATCTCACAGGTTTTCGTTTCGCTGATGTCAAGCGAGCAGATCGCAAGCTACCATCATTGGTAATTGTCCCGCGCATGGTCGTTAATCGCCGCCTCGGATATGTCATTCCCTCAATGATTCGTATGAATCTTCCCGAGCTTGCAGAAGCTATCAAGCAGAAAAATAAAGCACGTGGTTGGCCTGTAATCCAATAGTACGGTGATTGACCAGCTAAAACCTAAGGGCTGTTAGCTTTCGCGGGCGCGGCCCTTGTTCGTTATTGAAGCCAAATTAGGCCTTTTCACTATCAGATGACTCTACTTCTTTGGTAGCTCGATAACGGGCAAGCAACCGCTATCAAATATCTATTGTGGATAGTTATATGATTGATTTATCATAGGTCTGTCAAAATAAAGATTAAAGGATAGTAATCCATGAATGCACATCTCTACCTACGAGCATCAACCAAAGATCAGGATGCTTTTCGTGCCAAAACATCGCTTGAAGCATTCGCTGCCGATAAGGGGCTGGTCATATCCGGCACATACAGCGAAAACATTTCGGGGACCAAGCTAGAACGCCCTCAGTTGCTCGCCTTGCTCAACATTGCAGAAAAGGATGACGTGCTATTGGTTGAGTCCGTAGACCGCCTGAGCCGCCTCTCTCAAGCTGACTGGGATACGCTGAAGGCAACCATCAAGGCTAAAGGGTTGCGACTAGTAGTTGCCGACTTACCTACCAGCCACATGTTGGTTGAGTCCAAAGGAATTACCGGGCAGATCATGGATGTGATCAACAACATGCTGATCGACCTAATGGCGACAATGGCCCGTCTCGATCAAGAGAAGCGCGTGGAACGTATCAAGCAAGGTTTGGAGAACAAGCGTGCAGCCGATCCAGGCTGGAAGCCAGCAGGTAAGGGTAAAAACAATGTCATGTGGGATCAGGTTCAATCTCTGATGAAAAAGCATCCAACGATGTCTGCTGACCAGATCGCAAAACTGGCTGACTGCGGAGTCGCCACCGTCTACCGCATCAAGAGAGAAATGAATCTGTAGGTTCTATCATCATGATCAATAGCCACCTACGGGTGGCTTTATTGCGCCTGTAATCCTCCTGTTCGTCCATCCCCCTAATAAGAGACACTCAATCTTGGCCAGGTGTCGTCAATGAAAAATTCCAGATCCAGATGATTGGGAGCGCATGCAGCGTAGGCTAGGCTTCTCGGACCATTACAAAAGGACGATAAACCATGCCAGATTGCTCAGAAGCCAACATTGCCACGGCCGACGCTTTGACCTTGCTTCTGCATAATCAGCACGCCTTAGCTGCCGCCATTGAAGAAGTAACCAGGTGGATCTCAGAAAACGGCATAGCAAGTGTTGCAGCTAACGCGATGACAGCAATGGAAGCGCTGGATAGAAACGCACAAGCCATATCAGTTGCAATTAATACACTGCGTCAGTCGTAGATTCACAGTACGTCTTTAGCTCTCGAAGTCGACACGACAGGCTGGAGCAGATGCATGACAGCAGTTACCAGTGCTTCTACCCTCCATGGTTTTGCCAGGAAGATTGTATTGGCGGGTAGACCGACAACGGCGTCAGTCCAGCCACTGGTAATGATTACCGGAATATCGGGCCATCTCTCACGAACAAGCCTCGCTAACTCAGCACCCTGAACCCGCCCCGGTAGCCCTAGGTCAGCGATGATGAGTGCGCATCTGATCTTGGACTCCCGCATATAGTCCAGTGCATCATCTGCGGTTGAAAACGCCACAGACTCAGCACCAACGTCACACAAGATCTCTCTCGTAAGTTCGCGGAGTTGTGGATCATCCTCGACGACTAAAATTTCGCCGTTGATGGTCAGTAGCTGGAGGTCCACATCCATGCTGAAGTGATCCGATTTAACGTGAGGAAGGTCCAGTCTTTCACCTTCGGCCTGGTGGGTCTACCTTGCTATCGAAGTCGCCATAGGCATACCCCATCTGCGTCGCTCCCCTCTCTCGCTCCCGGCTATAAATGTCACTCAACGTCCACCTCAGGCGCTCATGCTCGGCCTTCAATGCTGCAAGCTCGGTTGAGCTATCCCGATGCATGAGAATCAGCTTGGCAATGTTCTGGTGAGCTTTGCGTAGGTCGCAGCGTGTAGTTTCCAGTTCTACACACAGAAGGGTGCACTGGTGTTTCAGCATCTCTTCACGGGTGGGCATGCCCAATTCGAAACCGGTGTCATCGATCAGATCATCTTCCATCACGCTGCGCCACTTACACTGTATGGGTGTACAGTATACGGGTGATCGAGCATGATCAATCTGTCAGTGATCGAAGGCGACCCTTACAGATTTTGGGGAATCCAGAAAATCGGGGATGGAAGACCGGGGGGTCTAATTTTTTGGGTCCCATCCCAGGTACCTGGTACCACGTACCTTCTAGCAGGTACCCGTACTCTTCTATTGGGGCGATCACCGTCGTCCCGTCAGGATTGAGGGCAGCGTTGATATCGCATCAAGCATTTGAAGCGGGCTAGCTCCTTTGCTGTACACATCAAAAGTTACAAGACCTGTTTCGTGCCCTACCAATTGTGCAATTGTTGGTCCTGGAACATCGTGCCTTTGTAATTGGGTGATGACAGTTATTCGAATGCTATGGAAAACGTGACTACCACCAAACCCAAGGGTGGTTTTTAGGCGGCCAAATGCCTTCGATAGGGCATCCGAGCGTTTCCCGTATTTGTTCTGACTTGAAGAAGGAATCAGATAACTATCCTTGGTATCTGTAGTCAATCGTTTGACTGTCGCTTTTAAGCTCGGGTGGATAGGTACCCTTCTAATGCCTGCGGCTGTTTTGCTGTCAGTGATGTCGAAAAAGTCTACGCCTTCAATCGTCAGAAGATTTTCCACACGAAGTTGGCACAGTTCCTCGATACGCGCCCCTGTCATCGAGGCCAGAGTAATAAGGTCGGCTAGGGCATTTAGGTCGCGAGATTTCGCGGCCTCCACCAATGAGGCCAACTGAGCAATGGTATAGTCCTTCCTGCGCGCATCCGCCTTCGCTTTCCCTCGTACCTTGGGAAGGTCATGGTTCTCGAATGGATTCGCTCTATCCTTGAATTCCGAACGCCAAGGGCCGTCGTATCGTATGGCCCATTTCCAAAACATGCTTCCTGCTAGCAGATACTGCGTCAAGGTCTTCGACGCAAGGCTTAGGCTATTCAACCATTCTTCAACGCTTTCTGACGTGAGATGGTTCCCAGATTGTTTTAGGAAGGCTGCCAATTTTCGTAGTTTGGACTCCTGCTGGTCGATCGTTTTTTGATCAATATGCTTGGCCTTTCGGTGTTTATGAAAGGCCTCAAGACGGCCATTGGTGATAGTAGGTTCGCCTCGATGTGTAGTCGGGTTCGCAATGATCTCGGTCAGTTCGCGGGATTGTTCATCATTGAACTTATAGCTATCTGCGTACAGATCATGAAGAACATCCTTCATAAACGCCGTCAGCACATCGTATGTTTTCAATTTGTCTTGCAGTTCGTTTTCCGTGGCAGGCGGAAGGATCGCTTGCACATCTTTTACAAAATCTGGATTGGCCAGCATGAAAGCTTCCAGCTTCTCCACATTTTGCTTCGGCCCCATATATGGTTCACCAATGGCGGACCGCTTCTTCTGTTTGTTCATGTCCTCAAAAGCCAAGCTGACACGCACGGCTTTTTCCTGCCAGTCGCTGGGGAGAATCCTGTGTCCTCGTGCGGCTGCGATCTGAGCCCTCCACTCAGCCAAATACGCATGGCTAGCGTGGAGAGCTTGACGATGGGATGTGGTCTTCAATGACTTAATGAAGACACTACGTCCTATTTTAGAAACCACATCGTCTGGCACCTTCAGTCTGACGTACCAATTTTCTTCATTCTTTTTTTTGATTAAGTGGTCAGCCATTAGCTGCAAACCTTCGTGGTGCTTGTACTACTGGTTTGTACTACTTTTGAGGTGTTGAGTCCAGGTTAGGCCTGATTTATTGGCGGTTTTGTGCGTGTGGGATCACCTCCCTATCTCTCCGCCATTATTGAATAAGACTAAGCCCCTGAAATGGTTGAACATTTCAGGGGCTTTTTCGTTTGCGAAAGATTTTCCTTCGCCGGATAAGTCAGATGGGCCCACCGTGCTTGAACGTATGGCAGATCGTATCCAGCTGATCCCAGGGAAGCCCGTTCCTGGCAGCCTCTCCGCAGCCAGGGTGATGCGAAAACGGAGTCGCCCGATCCGTTTCCCGCTGCTGCGCCTGGCACGCCTTGCAGGACACAATGCCTTCGGCGAGTCGCCAGTGGGTATTCCATTCAATCAGGTCATCGTTGGCTGACATACGTCCTCCCTGAAGACGTTTCCTATCCGCATTTACAACATTATGGTTTAAATCCTATCGGACCAAAGTAGTGCCGGACATGCGGCCTTGATGGCCGGTGATCGAACGCTGTGACTTGAATTGCATTAAATGAAAAAAATGCCTGACGCATTTGTGTTGTTGCATAGACGCAGATTATTACACCTCCCTAAACTGTCGACAGTTAAAAAGGCGGGGGCAATGGATGAATCGCAACGAACTACGCAAGGCCGACATCAATCTGATGGTGGTGTTTGAAACGCTGATGCTTGAGCGCAACGTCACCAAGGTGGCAAACAAGCTGTTTCTCGGCCAGCCGACCATCAGTTCGGCGCTCAATCGCTTGCGTACGATGTTCAACGATCCGTTGTTCATTCGCGTGGGGCATCGCATGGAGCCCACGGCACGGGCCGAGGAGATTTTCCGGCATTTGTCGCCGGCGCTCGATTCGTTGTCGGTGGCGTTGAGCCTGACCCACGACTTCGACCCCGGCAACAGCACCATGACCTTCCGTATCGGCATGTCCGACGACGTCGAATACGGGCTGCTGCCGCCGCTGTTGCACGCGCTGCGCCAGGAAGCCCCGAAGGTGGTGTTCGTGGTACAGACCGTCGATCACTGGCGGATTTCCGATCTGCTGGCATCCGGCGATATCACTGTCGGTGTCACCCAGACTCGCGCCTTGCCGGCCAACGCCAAGCGCAAATTATTGCGACGCATCCAGGCCAGCGTGTTGCGCGCCGATGTCTCTGAAGCCCCGCTGACCCTCGATGAGTACTGCTCGCGTCCACACGTGCTGGTTTCGCACATCGCCAACGTCAGCGGCTATGCCGATGAGTGGCTGGCGCAAATTGGCCGCTCGCGTCAGGTGGTGCTCTCGGTGCCCCAGTACAGTTCGTTGCCGGCGTTGCTGGCCGGTACGAACCTGATTGCCAGCCTGCCGGACTACACCGCCGAGGCAATGGCGGCGTCCGGCCAATTGTTCAAGGAAGGCTTTCCGTTTCCGACGCCGGCGCTTGAGCTGTGCATGGTCTGGCTCAGCCACGTCGACAGCGATCCCGCCGAGCGCTGGCTGCGTTCACGGATTGAAACCTACATGGGTGAGCGCAATCTGATGTCGCTTTCCCAATGACCTGAACCGCAGCATGTTATATGTAGCCACTTTTCACCGAGCTTTTAAGCGAACAACAGGAGTAACGTCATGCCTCACCTGCACCTGGAATACACCGCCAACCTGCCCGAGCTGAATGCCGATGTCGCCTTGATGCGACTCAACAACACGCTGGTAGGGTCCGGGCAGTTCGGTGCCGAATTCGACATCAAGAGTCGTGCGGTGAAGGTCGAGACATTCAAGGTCGGCACGGCAATGGCGGAGCGGGCGTTCGTGCATGTGAAGCTGGCGCTGTTGAGTGGGCGTTCGCCGCAGATCAAGCAGCAGCTGTCCGAAAGCCTGCTGACGGTGGTGAAGGATCTGTGTGAGTGGCCGGCGGGCGTGGAAGTCCAGTTGTGCGTGGAAATTCTCGATATCGACCGCGAGTCGTATTCCAAGACCGCCATTGGCGTCTGAGTGAACTCTTTCGCCGAATGTGTTTTTGAGAGCTGAACCAACGCTGAACAGTTCTCAAATAATTCGAAAGTTTCACTGTAATTCCCCAAGCCAACTAATCGTTGGCTTCTTTTTCACAAAAAATTGATGGTTGGCTGCCCAGAATTAGTGCTGTCGCGGTAAATGAAATTTTCACATTTATCGGCGGCACTTCTTTTCAGGAACAGCCGATTGCCATGTTGAAGATTAAAGCCGTGCGCCCGGAGTGGGTGACGCTGATTGCCAGCGCCTTTTTATTGACTGCCTTCAATTTCGTGTTGTGGCAGCACCTGTTTGAAATCACTGCCGCCGACGGAAAGGGCGTGGTGATGCGCGTGGCGTTCGGCGCGATGATCCTCGCCGCCTTCAACATCGTGCTCACGTTGCTGGCATTCCGGCCTGTGATGAAGCCGGTCCTGACGCTGCTGTTCATGATCAGCGCCGGTGTGGCTTACTTCATGAGCCAGTACGGTGTATTGATCGATGCTGGCATGTTTCGCAACTTTGCCGAAACCAATGCCACGGAAGTGCGCGATTTACTGTCGTTGAAGTTGCTTGGCTATGTTTTGTTATTGGGTGTTCTGCCTTCCTGGCTGTTGTGGAAAACACCGATAAACTTTCGTCGCTGGCACCGCGAGCTGCTAAGTAAAGTTCTGGTAACCGTCGCATCGGCTGCGGTTATTGGCGGGGTCGCGTTGGTTAACTACCAGGGACTTTCTTCATTGTTTCGCAATCACCATGAATTGCGCCTGATGGTAGTGCCGAGCAATTACATTGGCGCCTCATTTGGTTACTTGAGTGAACAGGTCGCATCCGCGCAGCAGCCGTTCGTCAAAATTGGCGAAGATGCCCGGCTCAACCCTTCCGTGCAAGCGCACAGCCGCAAATCCCTGACAGTGCTTGTGGTCGGGGAGAGCGCCCGGGCCGAGAACTTTGGCATCCTCGGTTACGACCGTGACACCACGCCGAAACTGGATAAGGAGGCCGGCCTGATCGCATTCACAGATGTGCATTCCTGCGGCACGGAAACCGCCGTATCGGTGCCATGCATGTTCTCCAACATGGGGCGCAAGGACTACAACGCCAGCAAGGCGAAGAATGAAGAAGGTCTGCTGGACGTGCTCAAGCGCGCGGGTATCGATGTCATCTGGCGCGACAACCAGTCCGGTTGCAAGGGCACTTGCGATCGGGTCACTCTGCAAGATGTCAGCAACCTGAAAGACCCGACACTGTGTGCCAACAGTGAGTGCCGCGACGAGATCCTGCTGCAAGGCCTGCAGCACTTCATCGATAACCTGGATAAGGACACCGTACTGGTATTGCACCAGATGGGCAGCCACGGTCCTGAATACTTCAAGCGTTATCCGAAGGAATACGAACACTTCACCCCGGTCTGTGAAAGTAATGCGCTGAACAATTGCAGTCGCGAAAGTATCGTCAACGGTTACGACAACACGCTCGTCTACACCGACCACGTGCTGTCGAGCCTGATCGATATCTTGCGCAGCAATCAGGGCAAGGTCGACACCGCGATGCTGTATCTGTCGGATCACGGCGAATCCCTGGGCGAATACAACCTGTTCCTGCACGGCACGCCTTACATGCTGGCGCCGGAACAACAGAAACACGTGGCGATGCTGGCCTGGTTCTCCGACAGCTACCAGAAGTCGTATTCGGTGGACACCCATTGCCTGCAACTGAGCCGTGAAAAGCCGCTGAGCCAGGACAACCTGTTCCATTCGATGCTGGGTCTGCTGGAGGTCAACAGCAAGGTTTACAACCAGGATCTGGACATGTTCGCCGGATGTCGCGGGGCGGTGATCGACGGCGTGCTGGCCAAGCAATGAAATTGCAGCGGGCAATCGAGGGCGGCTACCCAGCGATCGATACTGCTTTCCCGTCCACTCGGCGATGCGCTTTCATGCGTTCTGTAAGATCACCCAACCTGGCTTTGTCAGACTATTCTTTTTGTTAAGCAGGTATTTTCGCTAATGCTCTTGTTCAGTGGATGCGCGGAAATCGCCGGGGGCGATATATACTGCGCGCCATTCTTCAAGGGAGAGCCGTGTGGCCATCGAAATTCACTGGATTCGCGACAACGATAGCCTTGGCCGGTTTTGCGCCGAATGGCAGCAACTGCCCTACGTTGCCCTCGACACCGAATTCATGCGGGTCGACACCTTCTATCCGATCGCCGGCCTGTTGCAGGTGGGCGATGGCTCGCGCGCTTACCTGATCGATCCACTGACCATCGACAACTGGCAGCCTCTGGCCGCGCTGCTGGAAAACCGCGCGGTGGTCAAAGTCCTGCACGCCTGCAGCGAAGACCTTGAAGTCCTGCTGCGCCTGACCGGCAGTCTGCCGGCGCCGCTGTTCGACACGCAACTGGCCGCCGCTTACCTGAACCTGGGCTTTTCCATGGGCTATTCGCGCCTGGTGCAGGAAGTACTCGGCATCGATCTGCCTAAGGGCGAAACCCGCTCCGACTGGCTGCAACGCCCGCTGTCCGAAACCCAGATCAGCTACGCCGCCGAAGATGCCCTGCACCTGGCCGAAGTTTTCGTACAGCTGCGTCCGAAGCTGTCCGACGACAAATATGCCTGGGTCCTGGAGGATGGCGCGGAGCTGGTGGCCAATCTGCGTCGCGAGACCGATCCCTACGAGGTCTATCGCGACGCCAAACTGGCGTGGAAACTTTCCCGCGCACAACTTGCCGTGTTGCGTGAGCTCTGCGCCTGGCGTGAAACCCAGGCGCGTGCCCGCGATTTGCCGCGTAATCGCATCATTCGCGAGCATTCGCTGTGGCCACTGGCTCGAACCCAGCCGGACAACTTGGGCGCCTTGGCGAAAATCGAAGACATGCACCCGCGCACCGTGCGTCAGGACGGCGAGTTTCTGCTCGATCTGATCAAGCGCTCCGGCAGTCTGCCGCCCGATCAGTGGCCGCCCGCCGTGCCGGAGCCGCTGCCGGTAGACGCCGCCGCGCTGCTCAAACAGATGAAAGCCATCGGCCAGGCCGAGGCTGAGCGCCTGGACATCGCGCCAGAGGTGATGCTGCGCAAGAAAACCCTGGAAGCCCTGCTCAAGAGCGGTTTCCCCAATGGTCCCTATCAATTGCCTGATTCGCTGCGTGGCTGGCGCCGCGAATTGATGGGCCAGGCGCTGCTCGACAGCCTGGCCACCGCCGGAGAACAGCCTTGAAACGTATTTGCTCCATCTACCGCAGTTCGAAGAAAAACGAGATGTACCTCTATGTGCTCAAGAGCGATGCACTGGAGCGCGTACCTGAACCTCTG
Source organism: Pseudomonas sp. SDO55104_S430 (assembly GCF_054070595.1). Lineage (NCBI taxonomy): Bacteria > Pseudomonadati > Pseudomonadota > Gammaproteobacteria > Pseudomonadales > Pseudomonadaceae > Pseudomonas > Pseudomonas sp. SDO55104_S430. The sequence continues at coordinate 20,021 of NZ_JBSVXG010000098.1, forward strand.
CTCGCCGCCTTCGGCAAAGCCATTCATGCATTCGACCTGGTGCTGACTCCGGAGCGCAAACTGTCGCGCGAGGACATTGCCGTCGTGCTGGCGAACCTTGAAAAGCAGGGCTACCACCTGCAAATGCCGCCTGCCGAAGAGGAATACATCGAGCACCTGCCAGAAGAGTTGCTGCGACGCAACGACCCGGTTTAACCGGTCGACAGGCTCTGTTCAGGGCCTTTGTGACATTCTGGAATGATTTTGGCGATAGCCGCGACGCGCTGCAAAGGGCGTCCGCGGTTGTCTGCAGCGCTTTTTTGAAAGGTTGAAGCATGCGCGTTCTGATTGCCGAACACGACCATCCTGTCTACTCCCAGCTATTGCGTGAGGCCGCGCCGGACGTTGAAGTACTGACCAGCGGCGACTCCGCTGAACTTTCCCGGCAGGCCGCCGAGTGTCCGGTCTGGCTTGGCCAGCCCGATCTGCTGGCCACGTTGTTACGCCAGGGCCATCAACCGCAGTGGATGCAATCGACCTGGGCCGGCATCACGCCGCTGCTCGCCGAGGGCCTGCCACGTGACTATCGACTGACCCGCGCGGTGGGGATCTTCGGTCAGGTCATGGCCGAATACGTGCTCACCTACATGCTCGGTCACGAACGTGAAGTGTTGGCGCGACTGGTCAGCCAGGTCGAGCGCAAGTGGGATAGCCGTCACGGCCAGAGCCTGGCGGGGCGCAAGGTATTGATCGTTGGCACCGGCGATATCGGGCAGACCGTGGCGCAGTTCCTGATGCCCTTTGGTGTTGAGTTGTACGGTGTCGCCAGCGAGGCCAGAGGTCAGGCTCCGTTCATCGAGGTCGGGTCCCTTGAGGATTTGCCGCGATTGGTGGGGCAAGTGGATTACGTAGTTAACCTGCTGCCAAATACACCGAACACCCACGATATCTACGATGCAGCACTGTTCAAGCAGTTCAAGCCAACGGGGTTGTTCATCAATGCGGGGCGCGGTGTGGCGGTGGTTGACGCGGATCTGGTGGAAGCCTTGAAGGAAGGGCATCTGGCGGGCGCGGTAATCGATGTCTGCCGTCAGGAGCCGCTGCCGCAGCGTCACCCTTTCTGGACGGCCTGGGGCCTGCTGCTGACCGGTCACAGCTCGGCGCCGACTTCGCCGTCGTTGATGACGAAACTGTTCGTCGAGAACCTGCGGGCTTATCAGGCGGGCGAGGGGCTGCGCGGGGAAGTGGATTTCAATCGCGGGTATTGAAACGCCTCGATCAAAAGTGGGAGCGGGCTTGCTCGCGAATGCGGTGGGTCAGACACCAAATAGC
>NZ_JBSVXG010000099.1:0-21215 GCF_054070595.1 Pseudomonas sp. SDO55104_S430
TCCGTTATCGCGGGCAGGCTCGCTCCCACAGTTGAAACTTATTTCCATCTTGGGAGCGAGCCTGCTCGCGATGGCGTCAGCGCAGTCAACTCAACGCCCGGAAACGACAAAGGCCACCCGAAGGTGGCCTTTGTTTGGTGAAGCGTCAGTTAAGCGCGAGGCTTACTTGACGGCCCAACCAGTCAGCTCGGCCAGGGCCTTGCCGATGTCTGCCAGCGAACGCACGGTTTTCACGCCTGCGTCTTGCAGAGCAGCGAATTTCTCGTCTGCAGTGCCTTTGCCGCCAGAGATGATTGCGCCAGCATGGCCCATGCGCTTGCCCGGAGGAGCAGTCACACCAGCGATGTAGGAAACAACCGGCTTGGTCACGTGTGCCTTGATGTAGGCAGCCGCTTCTTCTTCAGCCGAACCGCCGATCTCACCGATCATGACGATCGCTTCGGTCTTCGGGTCTTCCTGGAACAGCTTCAGGATGTCGATGAAGTTCGAACCCGGGATCGGGTCACCACCGATGCCGACGCAAGTCGACTGACCGAAACCGGCGTCAGTAGTCTGCTTCACAGCTTCGTAGGTCAGGGTGCCGGAACGGGAAACGATACCGACCTTGCCTGGCAAGTGAATGTGACCTGGCATGATGCCGATCTTGCATTCGCCTGGAGTGATCACGCCTGGGCAGTTAGGGCCGATCAGGGTAACACCCAGCTCGTCGCACTTAACTTTAGCGTCCAGCATGTCCAGGGTAGGAATGCCTTCGGTGATGCAGACGATCAGCTTGATGCCGCCGAAAGCAGCTTCCAGGATCGAGTCCTTGCAGAAAGGAGCCGGAACGTAGATCACGCTGGCGGTGGCGCCAGTGGCTGCTACGGCGTCTTTCACGGTGTTGAACACTGGCAGACCCAGGTGCTCGGTGCCGCCTTTGCCTGGAGTTACACCACCAACCATCTTGGTGCCGTACTCGATGGCTTGCTGGGTGTGGAAGCTACCCTGCGAACCGGTAATACCCTGGCAGATAACTTTGGTGTCTTTATTGATCAGGACGCTCATTACTTGCCCTCCGCAGCTTTAACGACTTGTTGAGCAGCGTCGGTCAGGCTGGTAGCAGCGATGATGTTCAAACCGCTTTCTGCCAGTACTTTAGCGCCCAGTTCAGCGTTGTTGCCTTCAAGACGAACAACAACCGGGATTTTCACGCCGACTTCTTTCACTGCACCGATGATGCCTTCGGCAATCATGTCGCAACGAACGATGCCGCCGAAGATGTTAACCAGTACTGCAGCGACGTTGGTGTCGGACAGAATGATTTTGAAAGCTTCGGTAACGCGCTCTTTGGTAGCACCGCCGCCCACGTCGAGGAAGTTGGCTGGCTTACCGCCGTGCAGGTTGACGATGTCCATGGTACCCATGGCCAGGCCAGCACCGTTGACCATGCAACCGATGTTGCCTTCCAGCGCTACGTAGTTCAGTTCGAACTTGGCAGCGTGCGCTTCGCGCGGATCGTCCTGGGACGGATCGTGGAAAGTCTTCAGCTTAGGCTGACGGTACATGGCGTTGGCGTCGATGTTGATCTTGGCGTCCAGGCAGTGCAGATCGCCGTCAGCCTTGATCACCAGCGGGTTCACTTCCAGCAGGGCCAGATCGTGATCCTGGAACAGTTTGGCCAGACCAACGAAGATCTTGGCGAACTGGGCAACTTGCTTGCCTTCCAGACCCAGCTGGAAAGCCAGCTCGCGACCCTGGAATGGCTGAGCGCCAACCAGTGGATCGATAGTGGCTTTCAGAATTTTTTCTGGAGTGTCGTGAGCGATTTTCTCGATGTCCACGCCACCTTCGGTGGAAGCCATGAACACGATGCGACGGCTCGAACGGTCTACGACAGCGCCCAGGTACAGCTCTTTAGCGATATCAGTGCACGATTCAACCAGGATCTTGGTGACTGGCTGACCATTGGCGTCAGTCTGGTAAGTCACCAGACGCTTGCCCAGCCACTGCTGTGCGAAGGCTTTGGCGTCTTCTTTGTTGCGAACCAGCTTAACGCCGCCCGCTTTACCGCGACCACCAGCGTGGACCTGGGCTTTGACAACCCACTCGCTGCCGCCGATTTTGTCGCAAGCTTCTGCTGCTGCTTCCGGGGTGTCTACCGCGTAGCCTTTGGATACTGGCAGGCCGTACTCAGCGAACAGCTGCTTACCCTGATACTCGTGAAGATTCATGCTTATTACCGTCTTCGTTAGGTACTGCGCATTCGGTGCTGCACCAGAATCAGTGCCGCACCACCTGTGACTGCTGCTTGCGTAGCGTTTCCGGATACCCGGTGCGGCTACGCAAGACTGCGTCCAGCGGACATTCCGCGGTGAGTCTTGCACGCAAGGCTCACGACGGGCCGATACCGCCGTGGTTTCTTATTGTGTCTTAACGCTTCTTGCGGTTGGCGACGTGAATGGCGCCGCCATTCACTGCCAAAGCAGCTTCGTGCAAGGCTTCGGACAGGGTCGGATGGGAGAAAACCATCATGCCCAGGTCTTCAGCACTGGTGCCGAATTCCATCGCGATCGCGCCTTGCTGAACCAGTTCTGCAGCGCTCGGGCCAATCACGTGAACGCCCAATACGCGGTCAGTCTTGGCATCGGCGATGACCTTGACGAAACCACCGGTATCGTTGGCGGCCATTGCACGACCGGATGCTGCGAACGGGAAGGTGCCGACGTTAACTTCAACGCCTTCAGCTTTCAAGGCCTGTTCGGTTTTACCGACCCACGCGATTTCCGGGTGAGTATAAATAACCGAAGGGATCAGGTCATAGTTCATCTGGGCCTTGTGACCCTTGATGCGCTCGACAACCATGATGCCTTCTTCCGACGCCTTGTGCGCCAGCATCATGCCGCGAACCACGTCACCGATGGCGTAAACGCCCGGTACGCTGGTCGCGCAGTGGTCGTCGACGAATACGAAACCACGCTCGTCGATGGTCACGCCGCTGTCGGCAGCCAGCAGATCAGTGGTCACTGGACGGCGACCAACGGCTACGATCAGCTTGTCGAAAGTGATGGTCTGTTCGCCGTTGGCATCGGTGTAGTTAACGACAACTTCTTCGCCGTTCACTTTCGAGCCGGTCACGCGAGCGCCCAGCTTGATGTCCAGGCCCTGCTTGGTCAGGGTTTTCAGCGCTTCCTTGGAAACAGCGGTGTCGGCTGCCATCAGGAAGGTGTCCAGGGCTTCCAGGACAGTCACTTCTGCACCCAGACGCGACCATACCGAACCCAGTTCCAGGCCGATAACGCCAGCACCGATCACGCCCAGACGCTTAGGCACGGTCTGGAATTCCAGGGCGCCAGTGGAGTCAACGATGACGTTCTGGTCAACAGGAGCAGGCGGGATGTCGATCGGACGCGAGCCAGAGGCCAGGATCACGTTTTCGGCTTCAATGACTTCAACCGAGCCGTCTGGCTTGGTGACTTCGACTTTCTTGCCGGCCAGCAGTTTGCCGTGGCCCTGGATCGAAGTGACGCCGTTGGCCTTGAACAGGGTGGCAACACCGCCGGTCAGGTTCTTGACGATGCCAGCCTTGCGGCCAACCATCGCAGCGACGTCCATTTTGACTTCGCCGGTGGAGATGCCGTGTACGTTGAAGCTTTCTTTGGCTTCCTTGTACTTCCAGGAGCTGTCCAGCAGCGCCTTGGATGGAATGCAGCCGACGTTCAGGCAGGTACCGCCCAGGGCCAGTTTGCCCTCACCGTCGGTGTACTTCTCGATGCAGGCGGTGGACAGACCCAGTTGGGCAGCCTTGATGGCAGCTACGTAGCCGCCAGGGCCCGCACCGATCACTACTACGTCAAATTTTTGCGACATTCAAAAAATCCTCGTTAGCAATAAAGCCAGAAGCCGCAAGCTCCAAGCTGCAAGTCCATCCGCTCGTCTTGAGCTTGGGGCTTGAAGCGGGAAGCTTGCAGCTGCTCTTTAGATATCCAGCAACAGACGAGCCGGATCTTCCAGCAGGTTCTTGATGGTCACCAGGAAGGTTACAGCTTCTTTGCCATCGATCAGACGGTGATCGTAGGACAGTGCCAGGTACATCATCGGACGGATAACGACCTGGCCGTTGACTGCCATAGGACGCTGGATGATGTTGTGCATGCCCAGAATTGCGGCTTGCGGCGGGTTGACGATCGGGGTCGACATCATCGAACCGAAAGTACCGCCGTTGGTGATGGTGAAGGTACCACCGGTCATTTCTTCCATCGACAGCTTGCCGTCACGGGCTTTCTTGCCGAAAGTCGCGATGCCGCCTTCGATTTCAGCCAGGCTCATCAGTTCGGCGTTACGCAGAACCGGTACAACCAGACCGCGGTCGCTGGACACGGCAACACCGACGTCGGCGTAGCCGTGGTAAACGATATCGGCACCGTCGATCGACGCGTTGACAGCCGGGAAGCGCTTCAGAGCTTCGGTGGCCGCTTTCACGAAGAACGACATGAAGCCCAGGCGCACGCCGTTGTGGGATTTCTCGAACAGGTCCTTGTACTTCGAACGCAGAGCCATGACTTCGGTCATGTCCACTTCGTTGAAAGTGGTCAGCATCGCCATGTTCGATTGAGCTTCAACCAGACGCTCGGCAACCTTGGCACGCAGACGGGTCATCGGAACGCGCTTCTCAACGCGGTCACCGGCAGCGAATACCGGAGCGGCAGCGGCAGGAGCAGCGGCCTTGGCAGGCGCGGCAGCTGGAGCGGCTTTCTTGGCGGCAACGGCTGCAACCACGTCTTCCTTGGTCACGCGACCGCCTTTGCCGGTACCGGCAACGGAAGCGATGTTGATGCCGTTTTCTTCAGCCAGCTTGCGAGCAGCCGGTGCAGCGACAGGATCGTCTTCGCCATCGGCAGCAGGGGCAGCGGCCTGAGCGGCGGCTGGAGCAGCAGCAGGCGCTGCGGCGGCAGCGCCACCTTCAACGATCGAGCCCAGCACTTCGTCGGACAGAACGGTGTCGCCTTCGTTCTTGACGATAGCGCCCAGCACGCCGTCAGCAGTGGCCAACACTTCCAGAACGACTTTGTCGGTTTCGATGTCGACGATCAGCTCGTCACGCTTGACGGCTTCGCCCGGCTTCTTGTGCCAGGTGGCAACGGTGCCGTCGGCAACCGATTCCGGGAAAGTAGGGGCTTTGATTTCGATAGCCATTATCTGTGGGTCCTTAAATTCGGTTTCTGGTGCGCGAAGGCGTTAAACAGTAAAGGCGTCTTGCAGCAGTTTTTCCTGCTGCTCGGCGTGCATCGATGCGTAACCACATGCAGGTGCGGCGGAAGCCTCACGGCCCGCGTACTCGAGTACGAGAGACTTGTTGAGGTTTGCGATGCTACGACGCAGGTGGTGTTGGCTGCAGTACCAGGCACCCTGGTTCATCGGCTCTTCCTGACACCACACGGCATGCTTGACGTTGGTGTAAGGAGCCAGGACTTCCTTCAGGTCGTCCTCAGGGAATGGGTACAGCTGCTCGATACGCACGATGGCGATATCGTCACGGCCTTCGGCACGACGTTTTTCCAGCAGGTCGTAGTAGACCTTGCCGCTACACAGAACAACGCGCTCGACCTTTGCCGGGTCCAGTGCATCGATTTCCGGGATAACGGTCTGGAACGAACCTTCGGCCAGATCTTCCAGAGTCGAGATGGCCAGCTTGTGGCGCAGCAGCGACTTGGGAGTCAATACGATCAACGGCTTGCGCAGCGGACGGATAACCTGACGACGCAGCAGGTGGTAGATCTGAGCCGGGGTAGTCGGTACAGCCACCTGAATGTTGTGCTCGGCACACAGTTGCAGGTAACGCTCCAGACGAGCCGACGAGTGCTCCGGACCCTGACCTTCATAACCGTGCGGCAGCAGCATGGTCAGACCGCACAGACGGCCCCACTTGTGCTCGCCACTGGTGATGAACTGGTCGATAACCACCTGGGCACCGTTGGCGAAGTCACCGAATTGGGCTTCCCAGATCACCAGCGCATCCGGCGTAGTGGTCGAGTAACCGTATTCGAATGCCAGTACGGCTTCTTCCGACAGGTACGAGTCGTACATTTCGAAACGCGGCTGACCGTCGTAGAGGTTCTTCAGCGGTACGTAGGTGCTGGCGTCTTTCTGGTTGTGCAGAACAGCGTGACGGTGCGAGAACGTACCGCGGCCGATGTCCTGGCCGGTCATGCGGATCGGGTGACCTTCGAACAGCAGGGTCGCGTACGCCATGGTCTCGGCGAAGCCCCAGTTGATCGGCAAACCACCGGCTTGCATCTTCTGGCGGTCTTCGTAGATCTTGGCGACCTGACGCTGAACAACCAAGCCTTCCGGAGTTTCCAGCAACTTGGCGGACAGCTCCTGCAAGGTCTTCAGATCGAAGCGAGTGTCGTGACGCGCGGTCCAGGCGTGGCCCAGATACGGACGCCAGTCCACGAACAGCTCTTTGTTCGGCTCTTTGACCAGGCTTTTTACAACATGCAGACCGTTGTCCAGCGCGTTGCGGTATTCGTCGACTTTCGCCTGAACACGCTCTGCGTCCAGCACACCGCTCTGGGTCAGTTGATCGGCATACAGCTCACGGGTAGTGCGCTGCTTGGTGATCTGCTGATACATCAGAGGCTGGGTGCCGCTAGGCTCGTCCGCTTCGTTGTGGCCGCGACGACGGTAGCAGACCAGGTCGATCACCACATCACGCTTGAACTGCATGCGGTAATCGATGGCCAGCTGGGTCACGAACAGTACGGCTTCCGGATCATCGCCATTTACATGGAGGATCGGCGCCTGGATCATCTTCGCAACGTCGGTGGCGTACTCGGTGGAACGCGAGTCCAACGGGTTGCTGATGGTGAAACCAACCTGGTTGTTGATCACGATGTGCACGGTACCGCCGGTCTTGAAACCGCGGGTCTGCGACATCTGGAAGGTTTCCATCACCACGCCTTGACCGGCGAATGCCGCGTCACCGTGGATGGAGATCGGCAGAACCTTCTCACCGGTCAGGTCGTTGCGACGATCCTGACGGGCGCGAACCGAACCCTCGACCACCGGGGAAACGATTTCCAGGTGGGACGGGTTGAACGCCATGGCCAGGTGAACTTCACCGCCTGCGGTCATCACGTTGGACGAGAAGCCCTGGTGGTATTTAACGTCACCGGAACCCAGCTCGACCTTCTTCTTGCCTTCGAACTCGTCGAACAGTTCGCGCGGGTTCTTGCCGAAGGTGTTGACCAGAACGTTCAGACGGCCACGGTGGGCCATGCCGATGACGACTTCCTTGGTGCCGTAGGAGCCGGAACGCTGGATCAGTTCGTCGAGCATCGGAATCAGGCTCTCGCCACCTTCCAGACCGAAACGCTTGGTGCCCGGGTATTTGGTGCCCAGGTATTTTTCCAGGCCTTCACCGGCAGTTACGCGCTCGAGCAGGTGGCCCTTGATGTCCGCCGAATAGGTCGGACGGCCGCGTACGCTTTCCAGACGCTGCTGGAACCACTGGCGCTGCTGAGAATCGGTGATGTGCGTAAATTCAGCGCCGATGGTGCGGCAATATGTCTGCTGCAACGCTTCGTGAATTTCGCGTAGGCTCGCTTCCTCTTTGCCGATGAACAGGTCGCCGGCACGGAAGGTCGTATCAAGATCGGCATTGGTCAAGCCGTAATGATTGATCGACAGGTCTGCAGGTGCAGTGCGCTGCCACAGTCCAAGCGGGTCAAGCTTGGCTGCCTGGTGGCCACGCATACGGTAGGCCTGGATCAATCGCAGCACTTCAACTTGCTTCTTCTCGTGTTCAGTGCTCACGCTTGCGGCGGAAACCGGCTGGGCGCGGCGCTGGTTCTTTGCCAGCAACACGAAATGATCGCGAATTGTGGAGTGCGAAACATCGGTGGCAGAGTTGCTATCGGAAGGCAACTTCTGGAAGTAGGTGCGCCACTCTTCTGGCACAGCGTTAGGGTCGTGCAGGTAGAGCTCGTAAAGCTCTTCCACATAGGCAGCGTTACCTCCGGAAAGGTAGGCGCTGTTCCACATGCGCTGCATCACGCTTTCTTGCATGCTTGGTCACCCTCGGTTAGGGGAACACCACCGGCGTCGACACCGAGCAAACTTGCAGAAGTCCGAATGCAGCGACCAAAACAAGCCACTTAGGATCACGCTGATAGTCCGGGTACCAGCCCGGATGCCCCTGCTTGTCTCATTTCTTCAAAATAAGAGCCGTAACCTTTTGGGCTACTGCTCAGGTTAAAGCTACGGCGCCGGTTGAAGCCTGCGCCGTAGCGTTCCACGGGTACAGCGGTGCTACTTTTTACAGCTGAATCACACGCCGCTGGAGAGCAGCATGTTACGGATGTGACCGATGGCCTTAGTCGGGTTCAGGCCTTTCGGACATACGTTGACGCAGTTCATGATCCCGCGGCAGCGGAATACGCTGAACGGGTCATCCAGCGAAGCCAGACGCTCGGTAGTCTTGGTGTCGCGGCTGTCTGCCAGGAAGCGGTACGCTTGCAGCAGGGCAGCTGGACCCAGGAACTTGTCCGGGTTCCACCAGAAGGATGGGCACGAGGTCGAGCAGCAGGCGCACAGGATGCACTCGTACAGACCGTCGAGCTTTTCACGCTCTTCCGGGGACTGCAGACGCTCGATGGCCGGAGCCGGCGTGTCGTTCTGCAGGAATGGCTTCACCTTCTCGTATTGCTTGTAGAAGATGCTCATATCGACGACCAGGTCACGGATAACCGGCAAACCTGGCAGTGGACGAACGATCAACTTGTTACCTTTTACAACAGCAGACAGCGGTGTGATGCACGCCAGGCCGTTCTTGCCGTTGATATTCATGCCGTCGGAGCCGCAAACGCCTTCACGGCAGGAACGACGATAGGAGAAACCTTCGTCCTGCTCTTTGATCAGCGCGAGCACGTCCAGCACCATCAAGTCTTTACCACCGGTATCGACCTGGAATTCCTGCATGAACGGCGCAGCGTCCACATCAGGGTTGTAGCGATAAACACTGACTTGCAACATGGCGGTCACCCTTAATAAGTCCGGACTTTAGGTTCGAAAGTCGGAACAGTCTTCGGCGAGAAGTTCACGGCACGCTTGGCAACGCGTTTCTCACCCGGGAAGTACAGGGTGTGGCACAGCCAGTTTTCGTCGTCACGGTCTTCGAAGTCTTCACGGGCGTGAGCACCGCGGGACTCTTTACGTACTTCGGCAGCGATGGCGGTAGCTTCAGCCACTTCCAGCAGGTTTTGCAGCTCAAGAGCTTCGATACGCGCAGTGTTGAACGCCTGCGACTTGTCGTTGATCTTGACGTTGGCGATGCGCTGACGCAGCTCGGCCAGTTGTGCAATACCCTTCTGCATGTATTCGCCGGTACGGAATACACCGAAGTAGTTCTGCATGCAGCTTTGCAGCTCGCGACGCAGGGTTGCTACGTCTTCGCCATCGGTACGGCCGTTCAGGGCCGACAGACGGGCCAGAGCGGTGTTGATGTTGGCTTCGGTAGCGTCGTCGTAGTCGATACCGTCGGTCAGCGCCTTCTCCAGGTGCAGGCCGGCAGCACGGCCGAATACCACCAGGTCGAGCAGCGAGTTGCCGCCCAGACGGTTGGCACCGTGTACCGATACGCAAGCCACTTCGCCTACGGCGAACAGGCCCGGGATGATGGTGTCCACGCCTTCGCCGTCCTGGGTGATCGCCTGGCCATGAATGTTGGTGGCAACGCCGCCCATCATGTAGTGGCAGGTCGGAACGACCGGAACCGGAGCAACAACCGGGTCAACGTGTGCGAAAGTCTTGGACAGTTCGCAGATGCCAGGCAGACGGCTGTGCAGCACTTCCTCGCCCAGGTGGTCGAGTTTGAGCATTACGTGGTCGCCATTCGGACCGCAACCGTTGCCGGCGATGATTTCTTTAACCATCGAACGGGCAACAACGTCACGACCAGCAAGGTCTTTGGCGTTCGGAGCATAACGCTCCATGAAACGCTCGCCGTGCTTGTTGATCAGGTAACCACCTTCACCACGGCAACCTTCGGTCACCAGTACACCGGCGCCGGCGATGCCGGTCGGGTGGAACTGCCACATTTCGATGTCTTGCACCGGAACGCCTGCACGCAGAGCCATGCCGACGCCGTCACCGGTGTTGATCAGGGCGTTGGTGGTCGAAGCGTAGATACGGCCTGCACCGCCGGTCGCCAGCACGGTGGCTTTCGAACGGATGTAGGAGGTTTCACCGGTTTCGATGCAGATGGCGATAACGCCGACGAACGCACCGTCGTCGTTCTTCACCAGGTCCACAGCGTAGTACTCGTTCAGGAACGTGGTACCGGCTTTCAGGTTGCCCTGATAAAGGGTGTGCAGCAGCGCGTGACCGGTACGGTCGGATGCCGCGCAGGTACGGGCAGCCTGGCCGCCTTTACCGTAATCCTTGGACTGACCGCCGAACGGACGCTGGTAGATACGGCCGGTTTCGGTACGGGAGAACGGCAGACCCATGTGGTCCAGTTCGAAAACTGCGGCCGGGCCTTCCTGACACATGTATTCGATAGCGTCCTGGTCACCGATGTAGTCGGAACCCTTGACGGTATCGTACATGTGCCAGCGCCAGTCATCGTTCGGATCCGCGGAAGCGATGGCGCAAGTGATGCCGCCCTGAGCCGATACGGTGTGCGAACGGGTCGGGAACACCTTGGTGATCACGGCAGTCTTGTGACCGCCCTGTGCCAGCTGCAGCGCTGCGCGCATGCCGGCGCCGCCGCCACCAATGATGATGGCGTCGAAAGAAATCGTTGGAATGTTAGCCATGACTCAGATACCCCAGAGAATCTGCACACCCCAGACGAAGTAAGCGAACATCGCAACGCCGCATACTGCCTGGAAAAGGAAACGTACAGCGGTCGCGGACTTGCCGAACGCCATTGGCGTCAAGTAGTCGGTCGCGATGGTCCACATGCCGACCCAGGCGTGAGCGCCGAGAGCAACAAGGGCCAGAAGGCTGAAGATACGCATCCAGTTGCTGGCGAACAGTTCATGCCATTGGGCGTACTCGAGGCCCGGGTGGACGACGAGATATCCGATCAGGAAAATGAAGTAAGCCGCGAGAACGACCGCAGAAACGCGTTGTGCCATCCAGTCATAGAGGCCCGAACGCGAAAGGTTCGTGACGTTAGTTACCATATCCAAACTCCTGCCAGAACGATTACCACCACGGAAACGGCGATAACGATTTTCGAGCCCAGCTTGCCGCCTTCCAGCGTCTCGCCAATGCCCGTGTCCATCATCAAGTGGCGCACGCCGGCCACCAGGTGATAAAGCAGAGCGGACAGAATGCCCCAAATCACTAGCTTGGCTAGCGGACTGGTCAGACACGCTTTCACCTGACCGAAGCCTTCCTCAGAGCTCAGCGACTTGTCCAATGCGTAAAGCATGATGGCAAGGCACACGAAGAGGATGACACCGGAGATACGGTGAAGAATGGACGTGTAAGCAGTGACTGGGAGTTTGATGGTCCTTAGGTCTAGGTTTACAGGTCGTTGGCTTTTCACGGCTTTTTTTTCACACTGAAGAGCCCCTAACAATCAGGGCAAAGTTGTTGGGGAGTGCACTGGTCAGGTAACCACCACCCAGGGAGGCGACCCCCAATAAAGCAAGCCCAAAAGCCCTTGGCGGTCGGTGGCCGAGTATAGACAGTTAGGCTACTAATGACAACGGACATACCTTCCCAATACGGCGCATTGCGCAACTCGTATAAAAGGCGTAAATGGCAGGCAATTTCGAGAAAAAAGTCCGGTTAAAGCCTTCTGGAGCAAGACTTTAGGCAAATTGACATTCGAATTTATCTCACTATAGTGGTGCGGGCCCTGCGTGGGGGGTCTGTCTGATGATTTCAAGCATGAATAGGAGGCCACATGGCTGACAAAAAAGCGCAGTTGATCATCGAGGGCGCAGCCCCCGTCGAGCTGCCGATTTTAACCGGCACCGTTGGTCCCGATGTTATCGATGTTCGGGGCCTGACGGCCACGGGCCGCTTCACCTTTGACCCTGGTTTCATGTCGACCGCCTCCTGCGAGTCGAAGATCACCTATATTGATGGCGACAACGGCATCCTGCTGCATCGCGGTTACCCGATCGAGCAGTTGGCCGAAAAGTCGGACTACCTGGAAACCTGCTACCTGCTGCTCAACGGCGAACTGCCGACAGCGGAACAGAAGGCCCAGTTCGTCAGCACCGTCAAGAACCACACCATGGTTCACGAGCAACTGAAGACCTTCTTCAACGGCTTCCGCCGTGACGCTCACCCGATGGCCGTGATGTGCGGTGTAGTCGGCGCCCTTTCGGCCTTCTACCACGACTCCCTGGACATCAATAACCCGCAGCATCGCGAAATCTCCGCGATCCGTCTGGTCGCCAAGATGCCGACCCTGGCAGCGATGGTTTACAAGTACTCCATGGGTCAACCCATGATGTACCCGCGCAACGACCTGTCGTACGCGGAAAACTTCCTGCACATGATGTTCAACACCCCGTGCGAGATCAAACCGATCAGCCCGGTGCTCGCCAAGGCCATGGACCGGATCTTCATCCTCCACGCCGACCACGAGCAGAACGCATCGACTTCCACCGTACGTCTGGCGGGCTCCTCGGGTGCCAACCCGTTCGCCTGTATCGCCGCCGGCATCGCTGCACTGTGGGGCCCTGCCCACGGCGGCGCCAACGAAGCCGTTCTGACCATGCTCGATGAAATCGGCGATGTTTCGAACATCGACAAGTTTATCGCCAAGGCCAAGGACAAGAACGATCCGTTCAAGCTGATGGGCTTCGGTCACCGCGTTTACAAGAACCGCGACCCACGCGCTACCGTCATGAAGCAGACCTGTGACGAAGTTCTGAAGGAACTGGGCATCCAGAACGATCCGCAACTCGAACTGGCCATGCGCCTGGAAGAGATCGCCCTGACCGACCCGTACTTCATCGAGCGCTCGCTGTACCCGAACGTCGACTTCTACTCGGGGATCATCCTCAAGGCGATCGGCATTCCAACCAGCATGTTCACCGTGATCTTCGCCCTGGCGCGGACCGTCGGCTGGATCTCCCACTGGAAAGAAATGCTCTCCAGCCCGTACAAGATTGGCCGTCCACGCCAGCTGTACACCGGCTACGAGTCGCGTGACATCACCAAGCTGGAAGACCGCAAGTAAGATTCGTCTTGCTGTAGCGTGTTGAGTTGTACCGAAAACGGCCTCTATCCCCATAGAGGCCGTTTTTGTTTACCCCCGATTTAATCCCCCTCCTCCCCTATATGAGCGAGCTTGCTCGCGATGCTCGTCAACGATAGCGCGGGCAACCTGACAACCCGATGCGCTCTGTCGCCCATCGCGAGCAGGCTTGCTCCCACAATATTGAGGATTCGGGCGATCACCGCCCAATAAAAAATGCCCCGATCTCTCGACCGGGGCATCTTTTTAAACGCTGCTACTTATATAAAGCACGAACCCTTAGTGCGAAACCGCTCCACTCGCCCCGAGACCGGTCTGCGAGCGTACGAATTGCGGGAAGAACAGCGCCCGCTCGTTTTCGGCTGCAGTCGACTTGTCGGTGACCGAGAAGAACCAGATACCGACGAACGCAATGATCATCGAGAACAGTGCCGGGTACTCGTACGGGAAGATCGCTTTCTCGTGATGCAGGATCTGCACCCAGATGGTTGGGCCGAGGATCATCAGGCCAACCGCACTCACCAGCCCCAACCAGCCGCCGATCATCGCACCGCGAGTAGTCAGCTTTTTCCAGTACATGGAAAGCAGCAGCACCGGGAAGTTGCAGCTCGCGGCGATGGAGAACGCCAGGCCCACCATGAACGCGATGTTCTGGCTTTCGAACAGGATGCCCAGGGCAATCGCCAGCACCGCCAGGGCGATGGTGGTGATCTTCGAGACGCGAATCTCATCCTTCTCGTTGGCCTTGC
This sequence comes from Pseudomonas sp. SDO55104_S430, assembly GCF_054070595.1. Taxonomy (NCBI): domain Bacteria; kingdom Pseudomonadati; phylum Pseudomonadota; class Gammaproteobacteria; order Pseudomonadales; family Pseudomonadaceae; genus Pseudomonas; species Pseudomonas sp. SDO55104_S430. The sequence continues at coordinate 13,957 of NZ_JBSVXG010000099.1, forward strand.
CTTTCTTCACGACACTGGCGTACAGGTCATGGGACACCGCCGAAGCACCGGCCAGGGTCAGACCGGCAACCACTGCCAGAATGGTGGCGAAGGCTACCGCGGAGATGAAGCCCAGGAAGATGCTGCCACCTACCGCATCGGCCAGGTGCACCGCCGCCATGTTGTTACCACCGATCAGGGCACCAGCGGCATCCTTGAAGGCCGGGTTGGTGCTAACCAGCAGAATCGCGCCGAAGCCGATGATGAAGGTCAAGATGTAGAAGTAACCAATGAAGCCGGTTGCGTACAGCACGCTCTTGCGGGCTTCTTTTGCGTCGCTCACGGTGAAGAAGCGCATCAGGATGTGCGGCAGGCCAGCGGTACCGAACATCAGTGCCAGGCCCAGGGAGAACGCGGAGATCGGGTCTTTCACCAGACCGCCAGGGCTCATGATCGCTTCACCTTTAGGGTGAACCTTGACCGCTTCGGAGAACAGCATGCTGAAGTCGAAGTTGACGTGTTTCATCACCATCAGCGCCATGAACGAAGCGCCGGACAGCAACAGGACAGCCTTGATGATCTGTACCCAGGTGGTCGCCAGCATGCCGCCGAACAGCACGTACATGCACATCAGGATACCGACCAGGATCACCGCAACGTGGTAGTCCAGACCGAACAGCAGTTGGATCAGCTTGCCGGCACCGACCATTTGCGCGATCAGGTAGAACGCCACCACGACCAGGGAACCGCAGGCGGACAGCGAGCGGATCTGGGTCTGGCCCAGACGATAGGACGCCACGTCGGCAAAGGTGTATTTGCCCAGGTTACGCAGACGCTCGGCGATCAGGAACAGAATGATCGGCCAGCCCACCAGGAAGCCGATCGAGTAGATCAGGCCATCGTAGCCGGAGGTGAACACCAGCGCGGAAATACCCAGGAAGGACGCCGCGGACATGTAGTCACCGGCGATTGCCAGACCGTTCTGGAAACCGGTGATCTTGCCGCCCGCCGCATAGTAGTCGGCTGCCGACTTGTTGCGCTTGGAAGCCCAGTAGGTGATGCACAGGGTCGCGCCCACGAATGCGACGAACATCAGGATCGCAGCCACGTTGAGCGGTTGTTTCTGTACGGCACCAGTCAGGGCGTCAGCCGCCCAGGCGCCAGGTGCGAACGCTGCGATGCTCAGAAGAGCCATTAGACGCCGGATCATTGCTGAGCCTCCTTGAGAATCGCATTGTTCAGGTCGTCGAATTCGCCGTTGGCGCGTCGTACGTAGATGCCGGTCAGGATGAAGGCCGAAACAATCAGCCCGACACCGATCGGGATGCCCCAGGTAATCGAGGAATCAGGGCTGATTTTCGACCCCAGAACCTGCGGCCCGTAAGCGATCAGAAGGATGAATCCTGCGTAAAGCCCTAGCATGATCGCCGAAAGAATCCAGGCGAATCGCTCCCTCTTGCTAACCAGCTCCTTGAATCGCGGGCTGTTTTGAATCGAGAGGTAAATGCTGTCGTTCATTGTTTTTATCCTCGCAGCACAGATTATTGTTGGAACGGTATCCACTCTATGCGGCTGCGAGCCGGGTTCCAGACGACCTTAGTCTTAGAACGCCATGACAGAATCGCCAAATTCAAGCCCGCTCCCACAGGGAACATCGTGCCTGCTTAAATCAAACCCTTACTTGGTCCAGTCAGCTACGCGCTCCGGGTGCTTGGCTACCCAGTCTTTCGCAGCCGCATCAGGCTTGGCGCCTTCCTGGATTGCCAGCATGACTTCGCCGATTTCATCCTTCGAAGCCCACTGGAAGTTCTTCAGGAACTTGGCCACTTCCGGCGCCTTGGTTGCCAGTTCCTTGCTGCCGATGCTGTTCACGGTTTCAGCCGCGCCGTACACACCTTTCGGGTCGTCGAGGAAGCGCAGTTTCCACTTGGCGAACATCCAGTGCGGTACCCAACCGGTCACGGCGATGGATTCGTTTTTCTTCTCGGCACGGGTCAGCTCGGCGATCATGCCGGCGCCGGAACTGGCCTTGAGTTGGTAGCCGGTCAGGTCGTAATCCTTGATTGCCTGCTCGGTCTTGATCATTACGCCTGAACCGGCGTCGATGCCGACGATACGTTTCTTGAAGCTGTCGTCGGTCTTCAGATCTTCAAGGGATTTAGCCTTGACGTACTCCGGCACGATCAGGCCAATCTTCGCGTCCTTGAAGTTCGGACCGTAGTCGACGACCTGGTCCTTGTTCTTCGCCCAATAGTCACCGTGAGTCACCGGAAGCCAGGCCGAGAGCATGGCGTCCAGCTTGCCGGTCGCCACGCCCTGCCACATGATCCCGGTGGCGACCGCTTGCAGCTTCACGTCATAACCGAGTTTCTGCTTGATCACTTCAGCTGCCACATGAGTCGTCGCGACGCTGTCGGACCAGCCGTCAACGTAACCGATGCTCAGGGTCTGTTTTTCTGCGTTGGCGAATGTCGAGCCCATCGCAAGCACCAGAGCGGCACCTGCGCCTAAAAGTCGTCGCATCTTCATCGTTTACTTCCCCGAAAGTGCTGCGCCCGGCGGATGCCGAGCCGCTTCAACATATTGTTATGGTGCACAGCGCCTCCATCACGCCCACCGCAAACTCTTTCGATCATCAGCGGAGTACTGACGGTTTCGATAATCAACCTGACAGACATCGCGACCTGCTCTGTCAGCGACCTCAAGACACCGAGAAACGACATCAGAACGCCATTAACTACGCGCCATAAAAATGCTTCGGGCAATACGCCCGAACTTTGCATGTCAAAATCATGCAGGGGCCCAAGCACGGGGCAAATACAGGTAACATGCGCCGCTTTGCTCCCTGACGGCCTGACCATGACCGCACCCTCACGCTTTCCTTTTTCCGCCTACATTTTTGCCTGCCTGCTGGGGCTCTTTGCTCTCTGCGGTTTCTGGTACGGTCTGGGTAAACCGGTGATCCTGCCGGACGTCGCCAGCGCCACGCACAAGTTGCAATGCGCCTCCTACACCCCTTTCGACAAAGACCAATCGCCGTTCGATGTGCCGTTCAATTTGCGCCCCGAGCGCATGGACGCGGATCTGGCGCTGCTGGCAAAAAGTTTCGAGTGCATCCGCACCTATTCCATGACCGGTCTGGATGCCCTGCCGGATCTCGCACGCAAGCACGGGTTGAAGCTGATGATCGGTGCCTGGGTCAACAGCAACCCGGTGGACACCGAAAAGGAAGTCGACCTGCTGATCGCCTCGGCCAACGCCAACCCTGACGTAGTGACCGCGGTGATCGTCGGCAACGAAACCCTGCTGCGCAAGGAAGTCACCGGCGCGCAACTGGCGCGGCTGATCAACAAGGTGAAAAGCCAGGTCAAGCAGCCCGTCACCTACGCCGATGTCTGGGAGTTCTGGCTCAAGCACCCGGAAATCGCCCCGGCGGTGGATTTCCTGACCATTCACTTGCTGCCGTATTGGGAAGACGATCCGTCGAACATCGATGCCGCCCTGCAACATGTGGCGCAAGTGCGCCAGGTGTTCGGCAACAAGTTCGCGCCCAAGGACGTGATGATTGGCGAGACCGGCTGGCCAAGCGAAGGCCGCCAGCGTGAAACCGCCTTGCCTAGTCGGGTCAACGAAGCCAAGTTCATTCGCGGTTTTGTCGCCATGGCCGAAGAGCAAGGCTGGCGCTACAACCTGATCGAAGCCTTCGACCAGCCATGGAAACGCGCCAGCGAAGGCGCAGTTGGCGGGTATTGGGGACTGTTCGATGCCGACCGCCAGGACAAGGGCGTGCTGGCAGGCCCCGTCACCAACGTGCCGTACTGGTCGCAATGGCTGGTGATCGGCGGATTGATTTTCCTCGGCACGCTGATTCTGGGCGGTCGCGTGCGAGATACCCGAGCTGCTCTGGTACTGCCGCTGCTGGGCGCCGTGGCGGCTTGCTCGCTGGGAGCCTGGGGTGATCTGGCGCGGGTGACCACTCGATTTACCAGTGAGTGGTTGTGGGTTGGATTGCTGACGGCATTGAATCTGCTTGTTCTGGCACACGCAGCGCTGACATTGAGTCCTCGCAACGGTTGGCGGGGACAGGTCTTCGATATGCTCGAACGTCGTTCGGGCTGGCTGGTAGCCGTGATCGGGTTTGCCGCGGCGGTCTCGATGCTGGAACTGGTGTTCGATCCGCGCTATCGCAGCTTTCCGAGCGTGGCGTTCATTGTCCCGGTACTGGTTTATCTGTGTCGCCCGGTGAGTGTTCCGCGCCGGGAAATCGCTCTGCTGACCTTCATCATCGGCGCCAGCATTGCACCGCAGCTGTTCCGTGAAGGGTTGCAGAACCAGCAGGCCTGGGGATGGGCGCTGGTGAGCGTGTTGATGGCGGCGGCTTTGTGGCGGTGTTTGCGGGTTCGCAAGGCTTAAGCTTCCACCAGGTAGAAAAAATCGCGAGCAGGCTCGCTCCCACAATGATCGTTGTCGTACACAAATTTTGTGATCGATAAAAATCTACTGTGGGAGCGAGCCTGCTCGCGATATCTATTTATCAAACGCTGCGAGACGCCCGAACCAACCGCAACCCCGCAACCACCACCGCAAACACCGCCAACGTCGTGTTGTACAACGCCAATGCCGGGAACCCGAAAACCAGCGCGATCAATGCCAGCCACCACCCTGCCCGCCCCGGCAACACAAAGCCGATCACCGCAGCCGCCAGCGCACCCCAGCCCAATACCTTGAAGTGAATCATCAGCCCCAGATTCGAACGAACCTGGCATTCCCAGCGGCTCGCCTCATCGACGCAGATGCCCACCCACTGCGCATCTTCCATAAAGCCATAACGCGCGCCGTAACTGGCGGCCAGCCATAACGGCAGCAAAACGAGCAGCAGAACCACGGGCAATCGGCGGGACATGAAACGCTCCAATAGGCAAAAACGGCGGCCAGCTTAATCGCCGGACGGCCTTAAGCAAGCACTAACAACTGTTAACTGGTCATTCAATCGCTGCAAAGTGTATCGTCCAGCTACTATTACCTCGAATTAAGCCTGTTTGGTGCCGATGCGTGGCACTTTGGCGCAAATCCAGTGGTCATAGCCTGCGAACTTCATACGGCACCTTTCTAAGGGATTCAGTCATGCTCCGTTCCTTGCGCTTCGCCGCCCTGTTTGGCGGCCTTATCCTGAGTGCGTCCGCACTGGCGGTCGACGTCGACCCCGCCGGTTATGGCTACCCCCTGACCAACCCGTTTGAAGCGACCATCGCCACGACGCCGCCGGACCTGCGCCCGGAGTTGCCGACCGACGACGACATCGACCAATCGGATCGCACCATGACGTTGCGCCCCGAGCGTCAGTTCGAGCTGCCGGACAACTTCTGGGCGGTCAAGAAACTCACCTATCGCATCGCTACCCAGGACAAGCCCGCACCGCTGATCTTCCTGATCGCCGGCACCGGCGCGCGTTACGACAGCAGCCTGAACGAATACCTGAAAAAGCTTTACTACAAGGCCGGCTACCACGTGGTGCAGCTGTCCTCGCCCACCAGTTTCGACTTCATCAGCGCCGCGTCGCGCTTCGCCACGCCAGGCATCACCACGGATGACGCCGAGGACATGTACCGGGTGATGCAGGCGGTACGGGCGCAGAACCCAAGACTGCCGGTCACCGAGTACTACCTGACGGGTTATAGCCTCGGGGCCCTGGATGCGGCGTTTGTCGCACACCTGGATGAAACCCGCCGCAGTTTCAACTTCAAGAAAGTCCTGCTGCTCAACCCTCCGGTCAACCTCTATACCTCGATCACCAACCTCGACAAGCTGGTGCAGACCGAGGTGAAGGGCATCACCAACACCACAACGTTCTATGAACTGGTGCTGAACAAGCTGACCCGCTATTTCCAGCAGAAGGGTTACATCGATCTCAACGACGCCCTGCTTTATGACTTCCAGCAGTCCAAAGAGCACCTGACCAACGAACAGATGGCGATGCTGATCGGCACCTCGTTCCGCTTCTCCGCCGCCGACATCGCCTTCACTTCGGACCTGATCAACCGTCGCGGCCTGATCACCCCACCGAAAACCAAGATCACCGAAGGCACCAGCCTGACCCCTTACCTCAAGCGCGCGCTGCAGTGCGACTTCGATTGCTACATCACCGAACAGGTGATCCCGATGTGGCGTGCCCGCACCGACGGCGGCAGCCTGCTGCAACTGATCGACCAGGTGAGCATGTATGCGCTGGAGGATTACCTGCGCAAGAGCCCGAAAATTGCCGTCATGCACAACGCCGACGACGTGATCCTCGGCCCTGGCGATCTCGGTTTCCTGCGCCGGACCTTCGGCGATCGCCTGACCGTTTACCCGCTGGGCGGCCACTGCGGCAACCTTAACTACCGCGTCAACAGCGACGCCATGCTGGAGTTCTTCCGTGGCTAAATACCTCCTGCTTATCGCCGCGTTACTCTGCGCAACGGCTGCCAATGCCGACAACAGCAAAGCCAACGCCCCGGTGGTGGTCGACAGCGATGGCTTCAAGGAGCCGTTGAACAAACTGAAATTCAACCCGGGGCTGGATCAGCGTGAGTTCGAGCGCTCGACGTTGAGTGCACTGAACGTTTATGACCCACTGGAATCGTGGAACCGCCGCGTTTACCACTTCAATTACCGTTTCGACCAATGGGTATTCCTGCCGGTGGTCGACGGCTACCGTTACGTCACCCCGAGCTTCGTGCGCACCGGCGTCAGCAACTTCTTCAACAACCTGGGCGATGTGCCGAACCTGCTCAACAGCCTGTTGCAGTTCAAGGGCCAGCGTTCGATGGAGATCACCGGGCGCCTGCTGCTCAACACCACCATCGGCATCGCCGGCCTGTGGGATCCGGCCACCGCGATGGGCCTGCCTCGCCAGAACGAGGACTTCGGTCAGACACTGGGCTTCTATGGCGTACCTGCCGGTGCGTACTTCGTGCTGCCGCTTTTCGGTCCGTCGAACCTGCGTGATACCACCGGTCTGGTGGTGGACTTCAGCGCCGAGAACGCGATCAATTTCCTGAACGTGGCCGAAGTCAGCTCCAACCATCCGGAAGTGTGGATTCTGCGCGGCATCGACAAGCGCTATCAGACCAGCTTCCGCTATGGCCAGCTGAACTCGCCGTTCGAGTACGAGAAGGTGCGGTACGTGTACACCGAGTCGCGCAAGTTGCAGATTGCCGAGTAATTACGGCCGCCCTAAAACAATGTGGGAGCGGGCTTGCTCGCGAAAGCGTTGCGTCAGTCACCATTTGCATGTCTGA
>NZ_JBSVXG010000100.1:0-21089 GCF_054070595.1 Pseudomonas sp. SDO55104_S430
GATCAGACGACAAATGTGTTGAATGACACTCCGCATTCGCGAGCAAGCCCGCTCCCACATTTGATCCGTGTCGTGTCAGGCCTTGCGCGTCAGTTGGTCGGACTGGCGATATCGCATGTGCAGCAACGGATACGGCTGCCCCATGCCATCGACCTCCGAGCGCCCGATCACCTCGAACCCTTGCTTGAAATAGAACCCCAGCGCCTGCGGGTTCTGTTCATTGACGTCCAGTTCGTCGGCGTTCAGGTGTTCCATGGCATAACGCAACAGCTGCTTGCCCAAACCCTGGCCGCGATGCCCAGGGTCGATGAACAGCATTTCAATCTTGCCCGCCGCGACCCCGGCGAACCCGGTGATGCGCTGGCGCGAGTCTTTGGTGCAGATCAGCATCACTGCATCGAGGTAGCGGGTCAGTACCAGGTTCTTCAGCAGCTCGATGTAGCTGTCCGGCAGAAAGTCGTGGGTGGCGCGCACCGATGCTTCCCAGACCCGGGTCAATTCCTGGTAGTCACTCAGTTTCGGCGTGTGGATGACCGAATGTTGGCGCATTCCCGGCTGCTCCTTGTTTCGATTGCCGTCGTTCACAAACTTGAGAATCCCTTCATTCACCAAACGATAGCCGTAAAAAAGCCCCGCATCTCGTCAAAAGAGCGGGGCTTTTCATAATTTCAGCGTTTAGATCTGTTCGGCCCAGAGGTCGTATTCGTCGGCGTCGGTCACCTTGCACCAGACCTTGTCGCCAGGCTTGAGGTTGCTGCCGTTGTCGATGAACACGTTGCCGTCGATTTCCGGCGCGTCGAAGAAGCAGCGGCCGACCGCGCCTTGCTCGTCGACTTCATCGACCAGCACTTCGATTTCACGGCCGATGCGCATTTGCAGGCGCGCCGAGCTGATTTCCTGCTGGTGCGCCATGAAGCGCTCCCAACGGTCCTGCTTGACGTCGTCCGGCACCACTTCCAGATCCAGATCGTTGGCCGGAGCGCCTTCGACCGGCGAGTACTGGAAGCAGCCGACGCGGTCGAGCTGGGCTTCGGTCAGCCAGTCCAGCAGGTACTGGAAGTCTTCCTCGGTTTCGCCAGGGAAGCCGACGATGAAGGTCGAGCGGATGATCAGGTCCGGGCAGATTTCGCGCCAGTTCTTGATTCGCGCCAGGGTCTTGTCTTCGAACGCCGGGCGTTTCATCGACTTCAGCACTTTCGGGCTGGCGTGCTGGAACGGGATGTCCAGGTACGGCAGGATCTTGCCGGCGGCCATCAGCGGGATCAGCTCGTCGACGTGCGGGTACGGGTAAACGTAGTGCAGGCGCACCCAGACACCGAGGGTGCTCAGGGCCTCGCAGAGTTCGGTCATGCGGGTTTTCACCGGCGCGCCGTTCCAGAAACCGGTGCGGTACTTCACGTCTACGCCGTAGGCGCTGGTGTCCTGGGAGATCACCAGCAGTTCCTTGACGCCGGACTTGACCAGGCGCTGGGCCTCGTCGAGCACGTCACCGACCGGACGGCTGACCAACTTGCCGCGCATCGACGGGATGATGCAGAAGCTGCAGCTGTGGTTGCAGCCTTCGGAAATCTTCAGGTAAGCGTAGTGACGCGGGGTCAGCTTGATGCCTTGCGGCGGCACCAGGTCGATCAGCGGGTTGTGATCCTGTTTCGGCGGCACGACTTCGTGCACCGCGTTGACCACTTGTTCGTACTGCTGCGGACCGGTCACGGCCAGCACGCTCGGGTGTACGTCGCGGATATTGCCTTCTTCCACGCCCATGCAGCCGGTCACGATGACCTTGCCGTTTTCCTTGATCGCTTCGCCGATCACTTCCAGGGACTCTGCCTTGGCCGAGTCGATGAAGCCGCAGGTGTTGACCACCACGACATCGGCGTCCTGGTAGGTGGACACAACGTCATAACCTTCCATGCGCAGCTGAGTCAGGATGCGCTCGGAGTCGACCAGTGCTTTGGGGCAACCCAGGGATACGAAGCCAACTTTCGGATTGGCCGGCGCAGGAGTGGTGGACATGTCTAACCTCGGTATTTTGGGACGCCTCAAGCCAACAGGGGCAAGGCGACAGACGGACGCTTTTTTGCGCCTCTGATCAAAAAGTGCGCAATTCTATCGATGAGACGTTCACTTGACCAGCTTTATGCAGGGAAAGACGACGAGTGCTGCGCTATGCTTCGCGCCGTTGGGCTTTACCTTTTTTTTACAGTCAACAAAACGTCTGTAACAAGAGGTAAAACAACCCATGCTGCATTACAAAGCTTAGTGCTTCGTTCGAAGAAGCCGGTCTGGGAATCAGGAGTGTTGGATGGGTCAGGCAAGTAGTCACGCGGCGGGCGCGGGGCATTCGACGGTAAATCCGATCGGGATGCTGGTGGCGGCGGTCGGGGTGGTTTATGGCGATATCGGCACGAGCCCGTTGTACACCCTCAAAGAAGTGTTTTCCGGCGGCTATGGCGTGCCGGTCAACCACGACGGCGTGTTGGGCATTCTGGCGCTGATTTTCTGGTCGCTTATCTGGGTCGTATCAATCAAATACATGATGTTCGTGCTGCGCGCCGACAACCAGGGCGAAGGCGGGATCATGGCCCTGACCGCGCTGGCACGGCGGGCGGCGGCAGGGCACGCGAAGCTGCGCACGCTTCTGGTGGTGTGCGGGCTGATTGGCGCGGCGCTGTTCTATGGCGACAGCATGATCACCCCGGCGATTTCCGTTCTGTCGGCCATCGAGGGCCTGGGGCTGGCGTTCGATGGCATCGATCACTGGGTGGTGCCGCTGTCGCTGGTGGTGCTGGTCGGGCTCTTTCTGATTCAGCGCCACGGCACCGCGCGCATCGGCATTCTGTTCGGGCCGATCATGGTCACCTGGTTCGTGGTGCTCGGCGCCCTGGGTGTTTACGGCATCATGCAGCACCCGGAAGTGCTGCAAGCGGTGAACCCGGTGTGGGGCGTGCGTTTCTTCATTGTGCACCCGGGCATGGGTGTGGCGATCCTCGGTGCCGTGGTGCTGGCCTTGACCGGTGCCGAAGCGCTGTACGCCGACATGGGCCACTTCGGCCGCAAGCCGATCGCTCGGGCCTGGTTCATCCTGGTGCTGCCGGCGCTGGTGCTGAACTACTTCGGTCAGGGCGCGTTGCTGCTGGGTGATCCGGAAGCCGCACGTAACCCGTTTTATCTGCTGGCGCCGAACTGGGCGTTGATTCCGCTGGTGGCGCTGTCGACCATGGCCACCGTCATTGCTTCCCAAGCCGTGATTTCCGGGGCCTTCTCCCTGACTCGCCAGGCGATCCAGCTCGGTTATATCCCGCGCATGCACATCCAGCACACCTCCAGCGCCGAGCAGGGCCAGATCTACATCGGTGCGGTGAACTGGTCGCTGATGGTCGGCGTGGTGCTGCTGGTGCTGGGTTTCGAATCGTCCAATGCCCTGGCCTCGGCCTACGGCGTGGCGGTGACCGGGACCATGCTGATGACCAGCGTTCTGGTGTCGGCGGTGATGCTGCTGCTGTGGAAGTGGCCGCCGGTGCTTGCGGTGCCGATCTGCCTCGGGTTCCTGCTGGTGGACGGCGTGTACTTCGCCGCCAACGTGCCGAAAATCGTTCAGGGTGGTGCGTTCCCGGTGATCGCCGGCCTCGCGCTGTTCGTGCTGATGACCACCTGGAAGCGCGGCAAGCAGTTACTGGTGGACCGTATCGATGAGGGCGGGCTACCGCTGGATATCTTCATCAGCAGCATCGCCGTACAGCCACCGCATCGCGTGCAGGGCACCGCCGTGTTCCTCACCGCGCGGCCAGATGCCGTACCCCACGCCTTGTTACACAACCTGCTGCACAACCAGGTGTTGCACGAGCAAGTGGTGCTGCTGACCGTGGTTTATGAAGACATTCCGCGGGTGCCGACGAACCGGCGCTTCGAAGTCGAAGCCTACGGCGAAGGGTTCTTCCGGGTGATCCTGCATTTCGGCTTCACCGACGAACCGGACGTGCCACAGGCGCTGAAGCTCTGCCATCTGGCCGAGCTGGACTTCAGCCCGATGCGCACCACCTACTTCCTCAGCCGCGAAACGGTCATCGCCTCCAAACTGGTCGGCATGTCCCGCTGGCGCGAAGCCCTGTTCGCCTTCATGTTGCAGAACGCCAACGGCAATCTGCGCTTCTTCAATCTGCCGTTGAACCGGGTGATTGAGTTGGGGACGCAGGTAGAGATGTAACGCGGTCTCTGTAGGAGCGAGCATGCTCGCGATGGACGCAAGTGCGCCGCTGGGCAACAGGCCTCCAGCGTTATCGCCGACGACCATCGCGAGCAGGCTCGCTCCCACAAGAGATTTATCCTTCGGATGAAAGAAAAAGCCCCCGTAACCCAAAGGTTACGGGGGCTTTTTTGTCGGGCTTCAGATTATTCCTGAGCCTCGGTTTCCTGGGCCTGACGCTTTTCGATCACGTCCACCAGGCGCTTGGCCAGGGCCGGGTAGTTTTCGTCGAAGTGGTGGCCGCCGGGCAGTTTCATGGTTTCGCCTACGGCGGTCTTGTCGGTGCAGCCGCTTTCGTCGATTTCCTCTTCGCCGAAGATGCACACCACTTTGGCCGGTGGCAGCTTGGCCATTTCCGGGCCGGTGGCGGCTTCTTTGCCGGCGTTGCCGAGCCAGCCTTCGACTTCGATTTCGAAGCTGCCGGTGCGGGCGAAGGCCAGCAGGATGATTGCGTCGACCCTTTGTTGCTCGGACTCGGGCAGGCGGTTGTAGATGGCTGGCAGAACGTCGGCGCCGAACGAGTAGCCGGTCAGGATGAAGCGCTTGGTGCCCCATTTCTGCCGGTAGTGCTGCATCAGTTCGGTCAGGTCCAGGGCACTTTGCTCGGGACTCTTGTGCTGCCAGTAGTAGCGCAAGGTGTCGATGCCGACCACCGGATAGCCGATCTTGGCCATCTCGCCTGCCACATCGCGGTCCAGGTCGCGCCAGCCGCCGTCGCCGGACAGGAACAGGGTCACGGTGTCTTTCGCTTGCCCGGCCGGGACTTCGACCACCGGGATTTGCAGGCCGCCGGCAGCCTTGTCGCCACCGACGAGGATTTTGCGCAGTTCGTTGTTCAGCACTTGCGGCAGGTTGATGTCGTAGTCGCTGATGCTGGTTTCGGCGTTCGGCTGGTCACGTACGAAGCCGGCACTGGTGTCGTCCGGGTTGTCGTTCCACGCCACCAGCCAGTGACCGTGGGCGGCGCTTTTCGGCAGCAAGTGAGTGCAGCCGGGTTTCTCCAGGGCCAGGTCCACCGAAACCGCCTGGGCCTTGTCGTTCTTCTGCTCGGACAACCAGCGCCATGCCAGCACGGCGCCGGGGCCGATACCGCTGACCAGGGTCGCCGGACCCTTGAGTTCACGCAGGCCGGTTTGCAGCGCGCGGCTTTGCAGCAGGCAATCCTTGGGCAGGATCACCTGAACAATCTGGGCGGAGGCACTGCGGCTCAGGGTCAGCAATTGCTTGTCGCTGAGTTTCTGGTCTTCGTTGACCGCCACCAGTACCTGGGCGCGTGGCGTATTGCCCGGGATGACACGGGTCATCGCCGGGCCATCGGTCGGGGTCAGTTGTTCGAGGGTCGGCTCCGGAGCCGGGCGCTTCAGGTACCAGTAGCCACCACCGAGAATCACGGCCAGCACAATCAGCGTGCCGAGTATGTAGCGCAAGGAGCGTTGAATCATCAGCGTTTCACCAATCCAGTCAAGCCGCCCGCGATCAGGGCAGCAGTGTCGGCCAGCGCAACCAGCGGATCGAGTCCGGCGGGCACGGCCATATAACGGGGTTCCCAGTCAGGCTGGAATTTGTCTTTGAAGCGGCGCAAGCCTTGGAAGTTGTAGAGCTGCTCACCACGGCGGAAAACCATCGAGCCCAGGCGCTGGGTCAGTGGCGCACCGCGGCGGGGTTGCAACCCCGACAGTGGCACCATGCCCAGACTGAAGCGCGCGTATCCGTGACTCTTATAGTGTTGGATCAGGCCGACCATCATGAACTCCATGGTCAGCTTGGGGGCGTCCGGGTGCGCGCGCATCAGATCGAGGCTGGCCAGATCATGGCCGTAGGTCTCGAGTAGGTTGGCGAACGCCACCGGGCGCCCTTCGAAACGAATCACCGCAATGCGGAAATACTTGAGGTAGTCATCGCTGAATCTACCGAGGGAGAAGCCTTTCTCGCGCACGTTCTTGCCGGTCAGCCAGGCGTCGGAAATCACCTTGAGCTCATCCATCGGCGCCTGTCCCGGCTCATGGATCTCCAACGACAGGCCATCGCGGGTGCCACGGTTCCAGGTGTAACGCAGGTCCTTCATCTCCTTGCCCTTGGCCTCGAGATCGAAACGCTGCAGATCGACACGGGCCTCTTCGCCGAGCTTGATCGCGGTCAGGCCGATGTCCATGTAATAAGGCAGGTTCTCGGCGCGGACCTGATAGAACACCGGGCGCGCGTGGTGGATGTCGCACAGGTCACGGAACTGCCAGATCATCTCGGCCCGCTGCTGGCCCGGACCGATCGGGTCATACAGTGCCACGAGGCTGCGGCCACGGCGGGCGTACATCAGGAACGCCTCGTCGTTGGGGTGAAACAGCAGTGCCTTGTCACCGGTCAGCGCCAGGCCGCCATCGGGTTGTGCCGAAGCCATGAGGATCTTGTGCGCGCGCTCCAGTTCGTCGGGCGTCGGCAGATGGATCACCGGGCGTGCTGTGCGCAGCAGCCAGGTCAGGGATATCACCACCAGCAGGACTGCGGCACCCAGTAGCGAGCGCAGGCCGCGTGGGGCGTCGGCGTCCAGGGTGAATTGCCACCACAGTTGATGGCTGTACGGTACGTCCTGATAGGCAAACAGCAGCAGCCAGATCGAGGCGGCCAGTACGCAAACGCTGGCCACCAGATACAGCGGAGAAAACGGCAGTTCGGTCAGGCGGCTGGGGCGATAGAACGACGTCCGGAAAACCCCAAGCAAGGCAGCCGTGAGGGTCATCAGAGTGGCTTCTTCCCAGTCGAAACCCTTGAGCAGGGAGAGCAGGGCGCCCACCAGCAACAGAATGGTGGTCAGCATCCAGGCCGCCGACAGTCGGCGACGCAGGCCCTGGGCGAGCAGCAGGCACAGTACGCCGATCAGGCTGGCGCCGAAGTGCGAGGCATCGACCAGTCGATGGGGGATCAGAAAACCGATGTGTTCCAGGCGGGTATCGATTTCCGGAGTGGCGCCGGAAAACAGCAACACCACGCCCGACAGGAACACCAGTACGGCTAGGATCGGTGCGGCCAGACCCGAGGCGGCGCGCAGGGTCTGGCGCGTCTGGAACAGCCGCTGACCTTCGTTGATCAGCAACAACAGGCACGCCACCAGCATTGGCAGCACGACGTAGATCAGGCGATACAGCAACAGGGCAGCAGCCAGTGGTGCGGCGCCCAGGGTATCGGAAAAGGCTGCGAGCAGAATCGCTTCGAACACCCCGACACCGCCCGGTACGTGGCTGAGCACGCCTGCGGCCAGCGCCAGCAGATAAACCAGGAGGAAGGCGCCGAACGGCGGTGCTTCCGGCAGCAACAGATAGAGCACCGTGGCGGCGGCAGCGACGTCCAGCGCTGTGATCACCAGTTGCAGGAAAGTCAGGCGGCGCCCCGGCAGGCGCAAGGTGCGCCGGCCGATCTTGACCAGCAGGTTGTCGGGATAGGGTTGCTCCGGCAGGCGGCGGCGATAGATGCCCACCGCGAGCACGGCGGATAGCAACAACACGGCGGCGGCGATTGTGCCCAGCAAGGTTTCCGAGAGCCCCAGGGCCACAGAAGCGCCGGACAGGTTGCTCAGGGTTGCCAGCGCGGCCAGTGGCGGCAGGGCGCAGCCCAGGGAGAGGCTGGCGAACAGCGTCATGTGGGCGACTTCGGTTGCACCAAGGCCATGGCGTGCATACAGGCGGTAACGAACCGAACCACCGGAGAGCATCGACAGGCCGATGGCATTGCCGATGGCGAACGCGGTGAAGCCGCCCAGCGCGAGCGTGCGAGGGGCCAGCGTCACGCCAGCGTAGCGGCTGGCCGACCATTCGTAACCCAGCAGAATGATGAAACCTGCCACGGTCGCGCCCAGTGCGCCGAGGAGGGCGGGTTTGGGCACGTCCAGGATCGAGTCATGCAGTGCATCCAGATCCAGTTCGCTCAGCAGGTGGCGGCAGGCAACCAGTGCAATGGCGAACAATAGCAGCGTGACCGCCAGGCCGATGGGCTGTCGGTACTTGCTGATGAGATCAAGCAAGCGCAACCGTTCAGCCTTGATCGGTTGTGTCGCTGTCGCGGTGTCTTGAGAGTCAGACGAGTTGGCGCGCATCAATCACCTCTTGGATTGTGCGCGACAGGATGGAGGTATCCAGCCAAGTTACCAATCCCTGTGGAAAAAAATAATCACAAATATTAACGCCTATCACCGAGTCTCGGCGATGGCGAATCGCTAGTCGCCGGGTGTTCGGGGCGCGATTTCAGCATAGTCTGAACTTGGCGCCCGGGTGACCTGCGAAGGCTTGCGACACGGTGACAGATCATTGTTGCGAAAGGGCTTTTTCATCGGGCACAAAAAAGGCCACTCTTTCGAGTGGCCTTTTTCAGACGTTTGGTTGCGGGAGCCGGATTTGAACCGACGACCTTCGGGTTATGAGCCCGACGAGCTACCAGGCTGCTCCATCCCGCGTCTGTGAGGCGGCATTCTACAGAGGATTGGCAGGCTGTCAACCTTCACGGCCGATAAAACCTGTTCTGGTTCAATTGCTTAGCTGTTTCAAGCGGCGACAGATCGGCCTGAGAGGCAGACAGGGCAAGGGCTCCGGCTCTATCAGTCGGACGCGGGCGATTGAGAAAATAAATTTTTCCCGCTGCTTATTCCTACAGTCGTTAAAGAAGATTCAGACTACTGGTGCTATATACAGGTGTCAGTGAGATACTGCCGACCTGACACGACCTATCGCCTTTTCTTCATCTGAATACCGCTTCGATATGAGCCAGCGAAAAATCATCCACGTGGATTGCGACTGCTTCTACGCCGCCATCGAGATGCGCGACGACCCGCGACTGGCCGGGAAACCACTGGCGGTCGGTGGGGCGGCGGATCGCCGTGGGGTGATTGCGACCTGCAATTATGAGGCTCGGGCCTATGGCGTGCGGTCGGCCATGTCCTCGGGGCATGCGTTGAAGCTGTGTCCGGACCTGACCATCGTCAAGCCGCGCATGGATGCCTACCGAGAAGCGTCGAAGGAAATTCATACGATCTTTCGCGATTACACTGACATCATCGAGCCGCTTTCCCTCGACGAGGCTTACCTTGATGTGTCGGACAGCGCGTATTTCGGCGGCAGCGCAACGCGCATCGCCCAGGACATCCGGCGGCGGGTGTCGAATCAGTTGCACATCACGGTCTCGGCGGGCGTGGCGCCGAACAAGTTTCTCGCCAAGATCGCCAGCGACTGGAGAAAGCCCAACGGCCTGTTCGTCATTACGCCGGATCAGGTCGAGGACTTTGTCAGCGGATTGCCCGTGAGCAAGCTGCACGGGGTCGGCAAAGTCACCGCCGACAAGTTGGGCAAGCTCGGGATCGCCGATTGTGAGCAGTTGCGCCAGTGGGACAAATTGGCGCTGGTGCGCGAATTCGGCAGCTTTGGCGAGCGTCTCTGGAGCCTGGCACGTGGCATCGACGAGCGGCAGGTGCACAACGACAGTCGCAGGCAATCGATCAGCGTCGAAAACACCTACGACGCCGACCTGCCGGACCTGAAGAGTTGCCTGGACAAGCTTCCCGAGTTGCTCGATACCCTGGCCGGGCGCATGGCGCGGATCGACAGCAGTTACCGGCCGGGCAAGCCGTTCGTCAAAGTGAAGTTTCATGATTTCACCCAGACCACACTTGAGCAGGCTGGGGCAGGGCGGGATCTGGGCAGTTATCAGTTGCTGCTGACCCAGGCGTTCAATCGTGGCGGCAAGCCGGTGCGGTTGTTGGGGGTGGGGGTGAGGCTGGAGGATTTGCGGGGCGGGTTTGAGCAGATGGAGTTGTTTGAACGGTAGATTGTGTTGAATTCATCGCGAGCAGGCTCGCTCCCACATTAGGCCGCGTTGTTCGGGACAAAACGGTCAATTGTGGGAGCGAGCCTGCTCGCGATGTTTTTCAGGTTTTAATGCGGTCCCGGATCCGCCACCAGCCGCCCGGCATCCTTGGTCAAGGACTTGAGGAACTCGGTCTGCAGTTCAGGATCGTTGCGGGTCAGTTCGATCAGGCTCTGTTCCAGTTCGACAGCTTCTTCTTCCAGACCCAACTCCGACAGACGCTTGACCCGGTGTACCCACTGGCTCACTTCATCGTCTTCGAGGTCGTCGTAGATCAGCCCGTGCGCTTCGAGCAACTTGCCGCGCAGCGTGCTGCTGACGGCGAGGGACGAATCGGTGTGCACGTCATCGGTGGGATTCTCGACGCGGATCTGGAGTCTGGTCAGACGGTTCAGGTCGTATTCGGCGAACGGGCTGTCCAGCAGGTTCAGGCGCAGCACGCCATTCTTGTCGGTGCTCAGTTCGAAGGTTTCCTTGCCCGCCTTAACTTCCACCGGACGCTCGCTCCACGGCAGGCTCGAGTATTCGGTGCGCTTGTCGAGCTGAACCTCATCGATCCCGGCCAGGTTCTGCTGGGCGCGACCGTTGGATTGCACGTTCATGAACGGGTTCAGGCCGGCGAAGCCATAGTTGAACCAGTCCTTGGTCATGCTATCGGGCAGGTTGCCGAAGGCGAAAACGTTGACCACGTTCGCACCCACGCCGCCCACAACAGCTACTGCGCCCAGCGGGATCTCGTAGATCTCCCGCCAGGGTTGGTAGGGCGTATAGCGATCGTAATGGCGCGTGACTTCGAACTCGGTGACTTCGAAAGTCTTCTGCTCGTGGATCTTCACCCGACGTTGCGGCAGCTCAAGCACCTTGGGCTCGCCGACATCGATCTGCAGGCTGTGATCAAGCAGTTTGCGCTCGACACGTTCCTCGTGTTCGCTGCGCTGCGACATGTGGTTGGCACAGCCGCTGACCAGCAGGGTGCCGCACAGGGCGGCACCACCGAGGCCTAAGGTGTTTCGCTTGAACATGACGTCTCTATCTGGATTCAGCGGCGGATACGAGCCTGAAGGAACGACAGTACGTCGGCGACCGGCAGCGCTTGCGGCTCGGCCTCGGTACGGCTCTTGTATTCCAGGTTGCCTTCGGCCAGGCCGCGGTCGCTGACCACGATCCGGTGCGGAATGCCGATCAGTTCCATGTCTGCGAACTTGATGCCCGGGCTGGTTTTCTTGTCGCGATCGTCCAGCAGCACTTCAAAGCCGGCAGCGGTCAGTTCCGCGTACAGCTTGTCGGTGGCTTCGCGAACCTGCTCGGTTTCATAGCGCAGTGGCACCAGAGCAATCTGGAATGGCGCCAGGGTGTCGCTCCAGATGATGCCCTTGTCGTCGCTGTTCTGCTCGATGGCGGCTGCAACCACGCGGGAAACGCCGATACCGTAGCAGCCCATTTCCAGGGTGACCGGCTTGCCGTTCTCGCCCAGCACTTCGCACTTCATCGCCTTGCTGTACTTGTTGCCCAGCTGGAAGATGTGGCCGACTTCGATACCGCGTTTGATTTCCAGGGTGCCCTTGCCGTCCGGGCTTGGGTCGCCGCTGACCACGTTGCGCAAGTCGGCAACGGTCGGCACCGGCAGGTCACGCTCCCAGTTCACGCCGAAGTAGTGCTTGTCGTCGATGTTGGCACCGATGCCGAAGTCGCTCATCAGCTCGACCGAACGGTCGATGATGATTGGCAGTGGCAGGTTCAGCGGGCCGAGGGAACCGGCGCCGGCGCCGATGGCGTCGCGCAGTTCGGCATCGCTGGCCATGACCAGCGGGCTGGCGACGCCAGGCTGGTTGGCGGCCTTGATTTCGTTGAGTTCGTGGTCGCCGCGGATGATCAGGGCAATCAGCTTGCCTTCTTCTTCGGCGTGCACGATCAGCGTCTTGATGGTCTTTTCAATCGGCAGATTGAATTTTTCCACCAGCGCGGCAATGGTCTTGGTCTCTGGAGTGTCTACCAGACGCAGCTCTTCAGACGGTGCAGGACGGGAGGTTTCCCGTGGCACGGCTTCGGCTTTCTCGATGTTTGCCGCGTAGTCGGAACCGTTGCTGAAGACGATGTCGTCTTCGCCGGATTCGGCCAGTACGTGGAATTCATGGGAGCCGGCGCCACCGATGGAGCCGTTGTCGGCTTCGACCGGACGGAAATTCAGGCCCAGGCGGGTGAATACGTTGCAGTAGGCCTGGTGCATGCGATCGTAGGTGACCTGCAGCGATGCCTGGTCGGCGTGAAACGAATAGGCGTCCTTCATGATGAATTCGCGCCCGCGCATCAGGCCGAAGCGTGGGCGGATTTCATCACGGAATTTGGTCTGGATCTGGTACAGGTTGATCGGCAGCTGCTTGTAGCTGCTCAGCTCATTGCGCATCAGATCGGTGATGACTTCTTCGTGGGTCGGACCTGCACAGAAAGGGCGGTCATGACGATCCTTGAAGCGCAGCAGCTCTGGGCCGTAGTCTTCCCAGCGTCCCGATTCCTGCCACAACTCGGCCGGTTGGGCGCTCGGCATCAACACTTCCAGGGCGCCGGCGGCGTTCATTTCTTCGCGGACGACGGCTTCGACCTTGCGCATCACTCGCAAGCCCATCGGCAGCCAGGTGTACAGGCCCGAGGCGAGTTTGCGGATCATGCCGGCGCGCAGCATCAGCTGATGGCTGATCACGACCGCGTCGGAAGGCGTTTCTTTTTGTGTTGCGAGCAAAAATTGACTGGTACGCATGGTTGGCCGTTATCGATAGCTGATGACGAGAAATGACGGAGCATTGTACGGGCGAGATCCGCTGTCGTACAGGCGTGCGGTCGGTGGTGTGCAGAGGGCATAAATCCCGGCGCCCTCGCTGATTTTCCTGCAGATATTTCCTACGATTCTTCCGCAACCTGACCGGGAACGGGCTCCGGCGTCGGTTTCGGACCTTCGCGGCGGCTCTCCTGGAACCAGTGCAAGGCGATCAGAACCAGGGTGGGAACACCCAGCAGCGCGGTGATCAGGAAGAACTGGTGGTAACCGAATTTTTCCACCATGACGCCTGAATAGCCGCCGATCAGGCGCGGCAGCAGGAGCATGATCGAACTGAGCAGGGCGTATTGGGTGGCGGAGAACTTGAGGTTGGTCAGGCTCGACAGGTACGCCACGAACGCAGATGTCGCCAGGCCCGAACTGAAGTTGTCCAGGGAAATGGTGAGGATCAGCATCTGCAGGTTGGGGCCCATATCGGCCAGCATCAGGAACAGGATGTTGGTGCTGGCAGACGCGACGCCGCCGATGAACAGGATCGGCAGGATGCCGAAGCGCACGATCAGCAGGCCGCCCATGCCGGCGCCGACCAGGGTCATGATCAGCCCGAAGATTTTGCTGACGCTGGCGATCTGGTCCTTGGTGAAGCCCTGGTCGATGTAGAACACGTTGGCCATCACGCCCATCACCGTGTCGGACATCCGGTAGGTCGCGATCAGTCCGAGCAGCAGCAGGGCTTGCCAGCGGTAACGCAGGATGAAGTCGTTGACCGGTGTCAGCACCGGCGCGAGGCCGCGGCGCCCCATGGACGACAGGCACAGGGCGGTAAGGGTGATGTAGAGGATCGCACGCAGAAAGGCACGGTCCTGAAGCAGCAGGTCGAGCAGGCTCACGCCTTCGAACAGCACGCTGGCGAAATCGGTGTTGTAGAGCTGGGTGAACATTGCCGGCACGGACACCAGCAGCACGATCAGGACGAAAACCGAAGCCAGTTGATGGACGAAAGTGTAGCGCCCGGCCTGCAGCTGAGTGCGCAGCGGCACTGGAGGCTCGCGCATGAACAGGCTGGTCAGCAGTGCCGGAATCATCAGCACGCCGAACAGTATGTATGTGCCGGCCCAGGCGGAATGCTGATAGTTGAAGCCGGTGGAGCCGAAGCCTTCGGCGAAATACAGGGCGCCGGCAGTGGCCAGCAGCGCTGCGATTCGATAGCCGGACATGTAGCTGGCCGCCAAGGCCGCCTGACGATTGTCTTCGGCGATTTCCAGGCGGTAGGCGTCCACCGCGATGTCTTGAGTTGCCGAGGCGAAAGCGACGATCACCGCGATGGCGATCAGCCAGGAGAGATGTTTTTGCGGGTCACAGAAGCCCATGCCGATCAGGCCGAGGATCACCAGACTCTGGGACAGCACCAGCCACGAACGTCGTCGTCCCAGCTTGCCGAGCAGCGGCAGGCGCCATTGGTCGAGCAGCGGTGACCAGACCCATTTGAAGGCATAGGCCAGGCCGATCAGGCTTGCATAGCCGATGGTTTCGCGAGCCACACCGGCTTCGCGCAACCAGACCGAAAGCGTCGAGAACACCAGCATGTAGGGCAAGCCGGCGGCGAAACCCAGCAGCAGCAGTACAAGCGTCGAGGGGCTGGCATAGGCAGCGAGCGCGGCGCGCCAGGTTTTACGGGGCATGGGCTGGAGTCTGCCTCAAGAAATACGAAAACAAAGCGCGCACTCTAACCGCTGTGCTCTACCGGGCGCCACCCATGGCGCCGAATATCAACACGATTATTCAGGATACTGATGCCCTCCATGCGCAATCGAGCGCGTTGTTCATCCCCGGACGGACTGCCCACGGGCAGGCTGATGCGTCCACCGGCACCCAGCACCCGGTGCCAGGGCAATTTGCTGTCGCCGGGCAGTTGGCTCAATGTCCGGCCCACCCAGCGGGCAGCGCGGCCCAGGCCTGCAAGCTCGGCCAACTGACCATAGCTCACCACCTTGCCCTCGGGGACTTGCGCGAGGGTCAGGTAGAGCGCCGTGCGTCGGATTTGTGCCTCGCTCTCGGCTTCAGCGGTGGGTTGTTTCACGTCCGGATAATCCTGAAAAAAATCGCAGTACCGTCTGTAGAGTAAATCGTGGATGACGAGATGAGAAATGAACTCAATAGAAATAGTCGGGTCAGTCCTAACCAGGGCGTTATTTCCCGGATAATGCTGACTTTTTTTCGCAAACCCGAGTTCGTTGTTGCTTATGTTCTCCAGAACCCTGCTGTGCCTCGCTGTTATCAGTGCATCCACTCCCGTGCTCGCCGACACCGTCTGGTTGAAGAACGGTGACAAGCTGAGCGGCAAGATCATCCTGTTCGACGGTGGCAAGTTGCTGGTCCAGACCGAATACGCCGGTGCGGTCCCGATCGACTGGAAACAGGTCAAGACTCTGGAAAGCGATCAGGAGTTGCTGGTCAAGCAGGATGCCTATACCGGTGAAAAGGCGAAGTCGCTGCACGCCGCCGAAGACGGCAAGGTGACCCTGGCCAACGGCGATGCGCCGAAGACCGTGGAGCTGGCCAGCGTCCAGCAGATCCTCAAGCCCAAACCTGTGGTCGAGGATCTGGTGTGGAAGGGCAATATCGATGCGGCCCTCGATTACCAGCGTGCCGACAAGGACACCGACGATTACGACATCGACTTCAAGACCACCGCGCGTCACGGTCGCTGGCGACACACCGCCGAAGGCGAGTACAACCGCGAGTTCCAGGATGACGTGGTCACCACTGACAACTGGCGGGCCGAGTATTCCCTCGACCGCTTCCTGACGGAAAAATGGTTCTGGCAGGGTCGACTGGTTTACAAGCGCGACAAGGTGGAAGACCTGTCCCGCCAGCGCACCGTCGGTACCGGTCCTGGCTACCAGTTCTGGGATGACGAACTGGGTGCGTTCTCCCTGGGTTCGCTGGTCAACCGCACAGACTACGAGTTCGCGGACGGCAGCAAGGAAAACTTCTATTCGGTGGCGATGAAGTGGGACTACAACCGCTACCTGATTGGCAAGAAGGTTGAGTTCTTCACCAATGGTGAAGTGGGCAAGCCGCTGTCGGGCGTGGCCGAGTATGCGCTGGATGCCGAGATGGGGCTGCGTTACAAGGTCACCGACTGGGCTTCGCTCAACCTCAAGGCCGAGCGCGACATCATCGACGGTACCAACGACGCTGATCTGGACAAGACCCGGTACACCGCAGGGTTCGGCGTGACCTGGTAACAAGGCAAAAAATCGCAGTCTTCGGCAGCTCCTGCGGGGCTACCGGGGCTGCGATTTTTTTTGCCTGTGGAAAACCGACAGGCACAAAAAAGCCCCGCTGTTGAGGGCGGGGCTTTTTACTAAAGCAAGGACAAGTTAGATAACTTGTACTTCTTCAGCTTGCATGCCTTTCTGACCGCGAGTAGCGATGAAAGAAACCTGTTGGCCTTCTTTCAGGCTTTTGAAGCCGTCGGATTGGATAGCTTTGAAGTGAACGAACAGGTCGTCACCGGATTGTGGAGTGATGAAGCCGAAGCCTTTTTCATCGTTGAACCACTTAACGGTACCGGTTTGGCGATTAGACATGGTGTAACTCCTTGAACAAAGATAACTGCGACTCAGGAAGAACCCTGGCCGAGACTGAGTGCAAAGAGCAGGAAAAATTCTTGTAGATGGTTGGATCGAAATTCAACATATCGTGTAGAGATTCTCAGTGACACAAGCAACACAGTGGCGCCACCTTAACCGTTTTTCCCAAAGGTGCCAATGCTTCTTGCGAAGGTTTCTCGGTTTTCATGATCGACGGTGCGCCCTATTGTTTCGAAGGTCCGTTAATCGGGGGTGATCGTCGAGAATTGTGCCCGGCGCTTTGAACCGCAAGGCGCTCCCCGGTAAGATGCCGGACAGATTTTTCCACCTCGCTATTTCAGGACACCGCCATGAGCATCAAATCGGACAAGTGGATTCGCCGCATGGCGCAGGAACACAACATGATCGAGCCTTTCGTCGAGCGCCAGGTGCGTGGCGAAAGCGACAGCCGGGTGATTTCCTTCGGCGTGTCCAGCTATGGCTACGATGTGCGTTGCACCAATAAATTCAAGGTGTTCACCAACATCAATTCGGCCATCGTCGACCCGAAGAACTTCGACGCCGGCAGCTTCGTCGACATCGAAAGCGATGTCTGCATCATCCCGCCGAACTCTTTTGCGCTGGCCAGCACCGTCGAATACTTCCGCATCCCGCGCAATGTCCTGACCATCTGCCTGGGCAAGAGCACCTATGCCCGTTGCGGCATTATCGTCAACGTGACCCCGCTGGAGCCGGAGTGGGAAGGCCACGTGACCCTGGAATTCTCCAACACCACCAACCTGCCGGCGAAAATCTACGCCAACGAAGGCGTGGCGCAGATGCTGTTCCTCGAATCCGACGAAGAGTGCGAAGTGTCCTATAAGGATCGTGGTGGCAAGTATCAGGGCCAGCGCGGCGTGACCCTGCCGCGGACCTGAGTCAGCCGTCTGACAAATCAGGGGAATTCCTGAGCGAGCGTACACTCTATGGAGTGTACTGCCCGAACCGCGCAAGGCGGATCGGGCCATTGCTCAGGAGTGCATTATGAAGATCGACCCGCGAATAAGTGCCGAACTGGCAAGGCTCGAGCCCAATCAGGTTGGCGTTTTGGCCTGGTCCTTGTTGGCACACCCGCCGATCAGCATGGCAGGCGGCATTCCAGGCCAGCCTGATCCCGATACCCCCAATGAACAACCCACCGAGCCCGGTGAGCCGATGCTGCCGGACGAGCCTCCGCCCGCGCCCGTTGCGTGATTTCCTGTACCTGTAGGAGCCGAGCTTGCTCGCGATGCTCGTCAACGATGACGCTGGCAACCTGATGCCCCGCGGTGTTTGGTCATCCATCGCGAGCAAGCTCGATCCTACAGGTTAACTGGCCAGATTTCGTTGTCGCCGATGACGAAGATCCGACAGCTGTCATCGCGCTCAACCTGATACCCCCCGGTAAACGCCCCGAACGCCGGCAGCAGGCTCACCCTCTCGCCAATCTTGAAACAAGCCAGCCGCAAGCTTTGCCGCCCTTTGCCATGCAGCCGATAAATCGGATGCACATGCCCGGCCAGCACATGCCTGTCCGCATGCGGATCTGGCTCGTGCTGCAAGGAGAACGGCCCCAGCAACATTGGCTCGGACACCACGCCAATGTTCAGGGCTGCGGGTGGATCGCCCGCACGCTTGTCGTGATTGCCGCGGATCAGCGTCATGGACAGATCAGCATGCCGCGCACGCCATGACGCAAGGGCATCGAGCGTTGCTGAAGCATGGGAGCCCGGACCATGGAGAAAGTCCCCCAGGAAGATCAGCTGCCGACAGGGCAAGACCTTCAATACGGTATCGAGCACGGCAATGTTGTGGGTCGTGGTGCCCCGAGGGACGGGCTGGCCAAGGCTTCGATAAGCCGCCGCCTTGCCGAAATGCACATCCGCCACCAACAGCGCCTGCTGCGCCGGCCAGTAAATGGCTTTTTCCGGCAATAACCAGAGGGTTTCTCCCGCCAGACTTATGGGGTAGGGCGTACTCATCATTCCTTCCCGGTTTCGGCGGTTTTCTCCAGATCGCTGACCATGCGTCTGATGCGATCGGCGAGTTTTTCCGAGCTCATGCTTTCGCGCATGCGTTCCACCAACAGCGGAAAACCGAGGGGCGTTGGACGTTTGATCGGGTGCAGGTCCAGGCTCATCCGGTTGATTCGCTCCAGCGACTGTTCCAGACGGCGGATATCAAGCTCCTGAGCCAGCACTTCTTCCCCGGCCTGGGCCAGTAGCAGGTTGCCTGCGTCGTATTGTTTGAACACCTCGAAGAACAACCCGCTGGAGGCCTGGACCTGACGCGTGCTTTTTGGCGCGCCGGGGTAGCCGGCGAAGACCAGACCGGCAATCCGGGCGATTTCCCTGAATCGGCGCAAGGCCAGCTCGCCTGCATTCAGGCTGGCCAATACGTCATTTAACAGGTGCTCGGGACTGAGCAACGCGCTATCGAGCTCCCGGACCCAGTCGACGGGTGTGGCGCTGAGCAATTCCAGACCGTAATCGTTGACCGCGATCGAGAAGGTCACGGGCTGGCGCTGACTGACTCGCCACGCCAGCAGACTGGCCAGCCCCAGATGCACCTGGCGTCCGGCGAAGGGATAAAGGAACAAGTGCCAGCCCTCGCGGGACTTCAGGGTTTCGGCCAGCAAACTGTGCTCGGTCGGCAGCCCGGACCAGCGCTGTTGCACCTCCAGCAACGGCCGCACCGCGCGCATTTCCGAACCCTCGAACGTGCCCTGTGCCGCCGCCGAAAAGCGTGCGACCACCGCATCCGCCAGTTCGCTGGACAAGGGCATGCGCCCGCCGTTCCAGCGCGGCACCGCGGCTTTCTTCACGGTGCTGCGTTTGACGTAGGCGGTCATGTTTTCCACTCTCACCAACTCCAGCAAACGCCCGGCGAACAGGAAACCATCACCGGGTTTGAGGCGTGCGATAAAGCCTTCCTCGACGCTACCAAGCTGTTTGCCACCGCCGCCCTTGCTCCAGAATTTCAGATGAATACTCGCGTCACTGACGATGGTGCCGATGCTCATGCGGTGTCGACGCGCCAGTCGCGCATCAGGCACCCGCCACACGCCCTGATCATCCGGTTCGACCCGGCGGTAATCCGGATAGGCCGTCAGAGAAAGCCCGCCATGGCGTACGAAAGCCAGCGCCCACGCCCATTCGGCCCGGTTCAAGTCACGATAGGCCCAGGCGCCGCGCACTTCTTCGTACAACTCATCGGGCAAAAATCCGCCTCCCAAAGCGATGCTGACCAGGTGCTGCACCAGCACATCCAGTGGCTTGACCGGCGACAGGCGCGGTTCGATCCGGCCTTGCGCCACCGCGTCCCGTGCCGCGGCTGCCTCTACCAGTTCCAGGCTGTGAGTCGGCACCAGCGTGACCCGCGACACCCGTCCTGGCGCGTGACCGGAACGCCCCGCGCGCTGCATCAGGCGCGCCACGCCCTTGGCCGAACCGATCTGCAGCACCCGCTCCACGGGCAGAAAGTCCACACCCAGATCCAGGCTGGAGGTGCAGACCACCGCCTTGAGTTGTCCATCCTTGAGTGCGCGTTCGACCCAGTCGCGGGTATCGCGGGATAACGAACTGTGGTGCAAGGCAATCAGCCCGGCCCAGTCCGGGCGGGCTTCGAGCAAGGCTTGATACCAGATCTCGGATTGGGCGCGGGTGTTGGTGAATACCAGGCTGCTGGCGCTGGACTCGAGTTCCGCGACCACCTGCGGCAACATCTTCAGGCCGATATGCCCGGCCCATGGAAAGCGTTCGATGGCAGGTGGGAGCAGCGTGTCGATCTGCAACGTTTTGCTGGTTTGACCTTGAACGCTGATGCCGCCTCCTTGTGGAATCAGCACCTGTTCGGCGTGGGATTGATTACCCAGGGTCGCGGAAACGCCCCAGACGATGAGCTGCGGCTGCCAGCGACGTAAACGCGCCAACGCCAGTTGCAGCTGCACGCCGCGCTTGTTGCCCAGCAGTTCGTGCCACTCATCGACCACCACCATGCGCAAGGTCGCGAGCGCGGTTTCGGCGTCGGCCCGGGCGAGCATCAGGGTTAGGCTTTCCGGGGTGGTGATCAGGGTGGTCGGCAAGCGCCGGCTCTGCCGCGCGCGTTCGCTGCTGCTGGTGTCACCGGTGCGCAGGCCGACAGTCCACGGGATCTGTAAATCGGTCAGGGGCGTTTGCAGCGCGCGAGCCGTATCGGCTGCCAGGGCTCGCATGGGAGTTATCCACAACACGGTCAGCGGTTCGGCGAGCGGTTTGCGTTTGCGCGGGGTATCAACGGGAGGCGGGATGCGGGCGAAGCGATTGAGCGCGGCGAACCAGACGGCGTAGGTTTTACCGGCGCCGGTGCTGGCGTGCAGCAATCCGGATTGCCCGTTCTTGACGGCGGTCCACACCTGTTTCTGAAAGGCGAACGGCTTCCAGTCGCGGGTGGTGAACCATTGTCTTGCGAAGTCGGAGGAACTTCCCATGCCGGTGGTGTGCGCTCTGAAAGTGTTCTTTCAGTGACCACGGCCGGTGGTGGGTAGTTTAGTTGGCGTTCCAGTTAGCTTGAAAATCCACACGAACCTGTGGGAGCGGGCTTGCTCGCGAATGCGGTATGTCAGACAAAACTG
>NZ_JBSVXG010000101.1:0-20821 GCF_054070595.1 Pseudomonas sp. SDO55104_S430
CGAAATCGCCTTCGCAGGCAAGCCTGGCTCCTACAAATGGTTTTAGCCCTTGAAAAGTTCAGGCGGCAATTCACCAATCCCTTTCAAATGAGTTTCCAGAAACTCGCGCAACACCCGCACCTTCGTCGAGTACCTCCGATTCGGCAGATACGCCATATAGATCTGCCTGCCAGTCAGCGAGTTGACGAACCGGTAGTCCGGCAAGACGATCTGCAACTCACCGCTCAACATCAGATCCCGCACCAGCCAGATCTCGAACTCGGCAATTCCCAATCCCCCACACACCGCTTCAAGCAGCAGTTCCGAGTTGTCCGACTGCAGATTGCCCTTGGGGAAAATCGAGTGTTTGACCTCGTCCCGGGTGAAGTACCAGTGGGGGTCGGCATCGGGGTGCAGGTAGATCAGGCAATTGTGTGCGCTGAGGTCTGCCGGACTGGCGGGATGGCCGCAGCGCGCCAGATAGTCGGGGGTCGCGCACAGTAGTGAGTCGTTGCGACTGAGCGGATAGGCGATCAGGTTCTCCAGATGGTTTTCCCCTTCATGGATATCCAGATCGAAGCCGCCTACGATCATGTCGTTGTGGTTGTCGGTCAGGCGCAGGTCCATCTGGATGCCGGGGTACATTTGAAGAAAGGGCGCAATCAAGGGCGCAAGAAAACGTCGACCGAACGCCACCGGCGAGACCAGTTTCAGCGGACCGCTGGGGGCAAGGTTGAGATCGCTGACCACACGCAGGGTGTCGTCCAGATCCGCAATCATCGACAACGCCCGGGCGTGGTAGATCTGGCCTGCTTCGGTGAGGGCGACGATGTGCGTGGTGCGATGCAGCAGGGTGGTGCCGAGCGACTTTTCCAGCGCCGAAATCATGCGGGTCAGGGTCGAAGGGGAGACGTGCATCTCCCGGGCCGCCGCAGAAAAGGTGCCCAGTTCGACCACTTTGACCAGCGCCCTCATGACGCCCAGATGATCGATACGTGCCGTTTCAGAGGTCATGGTTAGCTGAATGCCTTTGCGTCAGGTGCAAAACCGAATTCTGTTTCGCGATATTCCATCGGTATTTGCTGGAATATAGACTCATTTTCGATCGAAGTGCGCACGTCGTTCATCACAACCGATCACGTATTGGCCCCGCAGGACCATTGATCCTTGGGGCAATCTTTGGAGTATCGAGATCACCATGGATTTTCCCGCACACGTTCCATTGGCCATTGCTACCCGAAACGAACACGTGGAGCGTATCCACTGGGGCTCGGTGGCCGTTGTCGACAATCAAGGCTCGCTGCTGGCGTACGCCGGCGATCCCGCCGCCATGATGTTTTCCCGTTCCACGCTCAAACCTTTCCAGGCCATCCCGTTCGTGCGCGATGGCGGCGTGGAACACTTCGGCTTCTCCGACGAACAGGTGGCCGTGATGTGCGCCAGTCACTCGGGGGAAGCGAACCATGTAAATGCCGTGAGCGGCATGCTCTCGAAAATCCAGCGGGCTTCCACCGACCTCGGCTGCGGCTGCCATTTGCCGGACTTCTACACCGTCGATAATCTGCCGCCTCAGGGCTTTCGCTACGACCAACGCCATCACAACTGCTCCGGTAAGCACAGCGGCTTCCTCGCCTATTGCCGTTTGCACGGTTTTCCCAGCGAGACCTATCTGACCCCTGAACATGCCTTGCAGCGCGACATCCAGAATGTCGTCGCGTCGCTGAGCGGCGTTGCGTCAGACAAACTGTGGACCGGCACTGATGGCTGCAACGCGCCGAACCTGGGCATGCCGTTGTCGCGACTGGCCCTGTTGTGGGCACGCCTGGCCAGCGGTGATGGCGGTGGCGATGGCAGCCTCGATCCGATCCTCAAGCGCCTGTTCGAGGCCATGCGCAACCATCCGGAAATGGTCTCCGGCACCGGTCGCGCCGACTTGGGCATCACCCTGTCTTCCAATGGCGACTGGGTGGCGAAAACCGGTGCCGATGGCGTGCAGACCGTGGGCATCCGCAGCCGTGGCCTGGGCGTGGCGGTCAAGGTCAGCGATGGCGATTTCCCCAGCGTGTTCGCCGTGACCATCGCCGTACTCAAGCAGCTGGGCGTGCTGGAGCAGGACAGCGATTGCCCGCTGTTGGCACCCTGGGCCGATCCGGTGCTGCGCAGTTACAACGGTGCGCAGGCAGGCCAACTGAAAGCCACGGTGCAATTGAAGTTCGTCTAATGCGAGGTGCCTGCCGGGCACCCATCAGACTTTAGGGCAGATCGAAACCATGCTATCGACTCACTCACACAACCAGCAGACCCCCGCCATCTCGCTGCGCGCCGTCAACAAGTTCTTCGCCAGCCAGCAGGTGCTGTTTGACGTCGACCTGGAAGTGCAGCCCGGTGAAGTGGTGGTGATCATCGGCCCGTCCGGCTCGGGCAAGTCGACGTTGTGCCGCTGCATCAACCGCCTGGAAACCATCACCAGCGGCGAGATCTTTCTCCATGGCGAACGCCTGCCGGAAGAGGGCGGGGCACTGGCCAGGATGCGCGCCAAGGTCGGGATGGTCTTCCAGAGCTTCAACCTGTTCTCCCATCGCACCGCCTTGCAGAACGTCGCCATGGGGCCGCGCAAGGTCCTCGGCATGCGCGGCGCGGAGGCGGACGCCTGGGCCCTGCAATTGCTCGATCAGGTCGGCCTTGGGCACAAGGGCAAGTCTTATCCGGCCGAGCTTTCGGGCGGCCAGCAACAGCGTGTGGCGCTGGCCCGTTCACTGGCGATGAAGCCCAGCGTGATGCTGTTCGATGAACCGACTTCGGCACTGGATCCGGAAATGGTCAACGAGGTGCTCAAGGTCATGGTCGACCTGGCCCGCACCGGCATGACCATGGTGGTGGTCACCCACGAGATGGGTTTTGCCCGCTCCGCCGCCGACCGGATCATTTTCATGGATGCCGGGCGGATCGTCGAAAGCGCTCCCCCGGAAACCTTCTTCAGCGCGCCTCGCTCGGAGCGCGCCCGCGAGTTTCTGTCCAAGGTCCTTGCACACTGATTCCCCTAACCCAAACACAATAAAAAGAGAACCCAAACATGCGCTCAAATCGAATCGTTTCCCTCGGCGTCTCCCTCCTGGCTTCGTGCATTTTCGCTTCGTTCGCCTCGGCATCCACCGTTGAGCAGTTCCCGGCCGATTCGACCATGGCCAAGATCCAGAAGCGCGGCAAGCTGGTGGTTGGCAGCTCGCTCAATACCCTGATGTTCTCTTCGCGCAATCCCATGACCGGCGACGTCGAAGGGTTCGAGGCGGACCTGGCGCGGATGCTGGCGAAGAAACTCACCGGTTCCGAAGACAACATCGAATGGGTCAGCACCACCCCGGAAAACCGCATTCCGCTGGTGGAGAACAAGCGTGTCGACATGGTCATCGCCACCATGACCGTCACCGATGAACGCAAAAAGGTCATCGGTTTTGCCGGGCCTTATTACCTTGCCGGCCAGGATTCGCTGGTCCGCGCCGACGATCAGTCGATCAAGAAGACCGCCGATCTGGATGGCAAGACCGTCTGCGTGCTGAGCGGCACCACCGTTGAGCGCAACCTCAAGCCGCTGGCGCCGACCGCCAAGATCGTCACCTTCAGCGACGCCTCGGCTTGCGTCGAAGGGCTGATCGACAAGCGTTTCGACGCCTATGTCGACGACGGCGCCACGCTGGTCGGCGAGTCCATGCGCCAGCCGGGGAAAATGCGTGTGGTCGGCGCGCCGTTCACCGAAGAGCCATATGGCATTGCCGTGATCAAGGACGACACCCTGTGGCGCGACTGGCTGAACAAGCAGTTGAG
Source organism: Pseudomonas sp. SDO55104_S430 (assembly GCF_054070595.1). Classification (NCBI taxonomy): domain Bacteria; kingdom Pseudomonadati; phylum Pseudomonadota; class Gammaproteobacteria; order Pseudomonadales; family Pseudomonadaceae; genus Pseudomonas; species Pseudomonas sp. SDO55104_S430. Next base: position 3,802 of record NZ_JBSVXG010000101.1, read on the forward strand.
CACCGCGATCGAAGATGGCCAGTGGAAGGAAATGTACGGCAAGGACCTGCAGGAAGGACTGGGCGCACCGCAGGTGCCGGTGATCGAACAATAAGACGCGGCTGAGGCGAACCTGATGTCGTATATCGAACGCTTTCTGGGGGGCATTGCGGTCAGCGTCCAGCTGACCCTGCTGTCCTTCGCCATTGCGATCGTTCTCGGGCTGCTGCTGGCAATCATGAGGGTGAGCCCCTGGCCACCCTTTCGCTGGTTTGCCAGCAGCTACGTGGAACTGATGCGGATGATGCCGCTGCTGGCGCTGTTGCTGCTGTTCACCTTCGGCCTGCCGAAGCTGGGCTTCATGTACTCGCTGTTCACTTCTACTGTGCTGGTATTGGGGCTGTACAGCGCGGCGTGGATTTGCGAGGTGGTGCGGGCGGGCATCAATACGGTGCCGATCGGCCAGGTTGAAGCGGCACGCAGCATCGGCATGCGCTTCGATCAGATTCTGAGTGAAGTGGTGTTGCCGCAGGCCGTGCAGTCGGTGATCGCGCCGCTGGGCAACCTGTTCATCATTCAGATCAAGGCGTCGGCCATCGGCGCCGCGATCGGGGTGGCGGACATCACCTACACCGCGCAGAAGATCAACTTCGACACCGCGCTGGCGGTGCAGACCTTTCTCGGCGCCATGGCGGCCTATTTCCTGCTGACTCTGCCGGCGGGCCTGTTCTTCCGCTTCCTGGAGCAAAAAATGGCGGTGGTGCGATGAGCGCGGACAATCTGCTTTATGAACCGCCGGGACCGATTGCCAGACGTCGAAACCGGATCATCTCGGTGGTCGGTGTGGTCCTGCTGTTCTGCTTCATGTACGCGGTGGGGCATCGCCTTGATGAGAGCGGCCAGTTCGATGCTCATCGCTGGAAAATCTTCCTGCATCCGGGCACCTTGAAGTTCCTGTTCGACGGGCTGGTCGCCACCTTGCTGGCGGCGGTGATCAGCACGGTGCTGGCTTTCAGTCTTGCGGTGCCTCTGGCGTTGGCGCGCTTGTCGGAGCGATTCTGGTTGCGCACGCTGGCGGCGGGTTACATCGGTTGCTTCCGGGCGGTGCCGTTGCTGCTGCTGATTCTGTTCACCGTGATCCTACTGCCTTCGGTCGGACTGCACTGGTCGGCGCTTGGCTACCTGATCTTCGGCATGGTGCTGCACCACAGTGCGATGACGGCGGAAATCGTCCGGGCGGGGATTCTTTCGCTGGGACGCGGGCAGCGCGAAGCGGCGCTGTCGATCGGCATGCGCGAACACCAGGCGATGATCTGGATCGTCCTGCCCCAGGCGCTCAAGCTGATGTTGCCGGCGTTGATCAGTGCGATCCTGGCCATCGTGCAGGACACTTCACTGGGATACATCATTCCGTATGAAGAGCTGTTGCGCCGGTCTCAGCAGATCTCCAGCTTCGCGCCGCAATCGCTGCTGCAATCGGCGTTCATCGTCACGGTGATGTACGGTTTCGTCAGTGCGTTGCTGCTGGCGCTGCGGCGCTGGATCGAACGGCGGCAGGCCTATACTTCCCGGGCCGTCGTGCGCGACGACGGGGAGGTGGCCGAGGTGAAACTGGCGACGGTTCCCGGTCTGCCGGCGGGGCTTGAGCCACTGCCCAGACGGGATCAATGACCTTCACCTGCACAGGAGACGCACCATGGACCGAATCACCGGCGGTTGCCTGTGCGGCGATGTCCGGATCGTGGCAACGGGGCGCCCGTATCGGGTTGGCCTGTGCCACTGCCTGGATTGCCGCAAGGTCCATGGGGCGCTGTTTCATGCCTCGGCGATTTTTCCGCAGGCGGCGGTGAGCATCGAGGGGGAGACGCGGGAGTACGCCGGGCGGTGTTTCTGCCCTCGGTGTGGGTCTTCGGTGTTCAACCGTTCGGGCGATGAAATTGAAGTGAATCTGGGCGCCCTTGATGCTCCCGATCAATTCAAACCGACCTACGAACTGTGGACCGTGCGCCGTGAAGCATGGCTGCCGGCGTTTCCTCTCGCCAAACACTACGAACGCGACCGGGAAGGAACGGGGCGCGGCGAAGACTAGCCCGCGCCAAGCGAGGGATTTCGACTGGCGGCGATTCCGGTGGGAGCGGGTTTGCCCGAGATGAGGCCGTGTAGGGGACGTGGGTGCGGGCTGATCCACCGCAATCGCGGGCAAGCCCGCTCCCACAGGGTTTTCGGTCGTGCGCAATATCCACGGCTGGAAAATAAAATTGTGGGAGCGAGCCTGCTCGCGATGGGCGTGAACGATTACGCGTGCTGTCTGGATGACCGCGTATGGCGCACGTTTTTTCGCGAGCAGGCTCGCTCCCACAATGGATTGCATCGTCACCGCAAGAGTGAGATCAGCGGCTGATTTGTGCCAACGCCTGCGCCAGATCCGCCCGCAGATCCTCGACATCCTCGACCCCCACCGACAGCCGTATCAGCGAATCGCCAATCCCCAATTGCGCCCGGGTGTCCGGGGGGATGGTGGCGTGGGTCATGATGGCCGGGTGTTCGATCAGGCTTTCCACGCCGCCGAGGCTTTCGGCCAGGGCAAAGATCTCCACGCTTTCGAGGAAACGCCGGGAGCCAGCGAGGTCGGTGTTCAGGTCCAGGGAAATCATCCCGCCAAAACCACGCATCTGTTGGCGCGCCAGTTCATGTTGCGGATGCGACGTCAGGCCCGGGTAGTAAACCCGCGCCACCTGTGGCTGTTGCTCCAGCCACTGCGCCAGTTCCAGCGCATTGCTGCAATGGCGCTCCATGCGCAGCGCCAGGGTCTTCACGCCGCGCAGGGTGAGGAAGGCGTCGAAGGGGCCGGCGATTGCGCCCACGGCGTTTTGTAAAAAGCCCAGGCGCTCGGCCAGTTCCGCGTTCTGGCCGACCACGGCGATGCCGCCGATCACGTCGGAGTGGCCGTTCAGGTACTTGGTGGTCGAGTGCAGCACGATGTCGAAACCCAGCTCCAGCGGTCGCTGGATCCACGGGCTGGCGAAGGTGTTGTCGGCCACGCAGATGATCCCGCGGGCGCGGCAGAGGCGAGCGATGGCGGCCAGGTCCGTGAGGCGCAGCAGCGGGTTGCTCGGCGTTTCGACCATCACCATGCGGGTGTCGTCCTGCAACGCCGCCTCGAACGCCGACAGGTCTGTCAGGTCGACGAAGCTGAAGCGATGCCCGGCACTGCGCTGGCGCACCTTGTCGAACAGGCGGAAAGTGCCGCCGTACAGGTCATTGCCGGACACCACGTGGGAGCCGGCTTCCAGCAGTTCCAGTACCGTGGAAATGGTCGCCAGCCCCGAAGCAAAGGCAAAGCCTCGGGTGCCGCCTTCCAGATCCGCCACGCAGCGCTCCAGGGCGAATCGCGTCGGGTTGTGCGAGCGCCCGTAGTCGAAACCCTTGTGTACGCCGGGGCTGTCTTGCAGGTACGTGGAGTTGGCATAGATCGGTGGCATCAGCGCCCCGGTGGTCGGGTCCGGGGATTGGCCGGCGTGGATCACCCGGGTCGCGAAGCCCCGGGGCGCGGCGTTTTTATCCTGACTCATGCAAGGGTTCTCCGTAGATGGTTGAGCATGTCGACCCGGGTAATCAGGCCGTGGAAACCTGAAGCATCGGCGATGATCGCCACCAGTCCGCGGTCGAGCACCGTTTCGAGCTGCGCGCGGCTGGCGTCCGGCGCCAGGGTCTGCAGCTTGTCGGTCATGGCGCTGGTGACTGTCATGCGAAAGTGCGCATCGCCACTCTGCACGTTCAGCAGGATGTCGGATTCATCGATCACCCCCACCAGACGCTTGCCGTCTTCGAGCACCGGCAACTGCGAGACATCCGCCAGGCGCATGCGCTGGAACGCGGTGAGCAGCGTGTCGTCGGGGCCGACGCTGATCACCCGGCCATCCTCGAAGCGCCGCGCAATCAGGTCGCGCAGATCGCCGTAGTGTTTGCTTTGCAGCAGGCCCTGATCGGACATCCATTGATCGTTGTAGACCTTGGACAGATAACGGGTGCCGGTGTCGCAGACGAAGCTGACCACCCGTTTCGGCTCGGTCTGTTCCCGACAATAACGCAGCGCCGCCGCCAGCAGGGTGCCGGTCGACGAACCGCCGAGAATGCCTTCGGTGCGCAAAAGCTGGCGGGCGTGATCGAAGCTCTCTTCGTCGCTGATCGAATAGGCGTGGCGCACGCTGGACAGGTCGGTGATCGACGGAATGAAGTCCTCGCCGATGCCTTCAACCGCCCAGGAACCCGGCTTGCCGAGGGTGCCGCTGCGGCTGTATTCGGCCATCACCGAACCCACCGGGTCAGCCAGGACCATTTCCAGATCCGGTTGCACTCGCTTGAAGAAACGGGTCAGGCCGGTGAGCGTGCCTGCGGAGCCGACGCCGACGACGATCGCGTCGACATCATGCTGGGTCTGCGCCCAGATCTCCGGTGCCGTGCTGCATTCATGGGCCAGCGGGTTGGCGGGGTTGTTGAACTGGTCGGCGAAGAAGGCGTCGGGAATCTCGGCCGCCAGTCGCGCGGCCACGTCCTGGTAGTAATCGGTGTGGCCTTTGCCGACGTCGGAGCGGGTGATGTGCACCTCGGCGCCCATGGCCTTGAGGTGCAGGACTTTTTCCGTGGACATCTTGTCCGGCACCACCAGCACCACGCGATAACCCTTGGCCCGGCCTACCAGCGCCAGGCCCAGGCCGGTGTTGCCGGCGGTCGCTTCGACGATGGTGCCGCCGGGTTTGAGGCGGCCATCGCGCTCGGCGGCATCGATCATCGCCAGACCGATGCGGTCCTTGATCGAACCGCCGGGGTTCTGGGATTCGAGTTTGAGAAACAGCGTACAGGGGCCCGTATCGAAACGGCTGACACGCACCAGCGGCGTGTTGCCAATCAGTTCGAGCACGGCAGGGCGGGAGTCGTTCGGCATGTCATCACCTCACTGCAGGGATCCTTGGTGGATTGCCGTCGATCGCCTGCGAGTCTCGGCGCGGTCGCGGCATTGCCTCGTCTGGACCATAGGCCCGGATCGCCACACTCGCAACCGACTCGATGAAAGTATCCCCGACATTGGGGAAATTACCTGTGATGGGGTGGCTTTTTGGGTGGTGTTAAGGGGCCAGCAAATGGCTTTCAGAGCGTGGCCCTGATCAGGAACCAGTTGATCTGATGCATGACCTCGGTGATGGTCGTCAGCCCGCAGGCCTGCATGCCGGCCATGAGTGTTGCCTGATAGGGGGTGATGGCCAGGCCTGCCAGGGGCTGGATTTCCGGTATGAATCTGCCCGCCAGCCCGATGGCCGTGAGGGTTGCAGCGCTCACCATTGCCGCCGCGGCAGCGGTCAGAACCACGGCCAGTACGACCATGACGGCCGCCAGCGCCGCCAACAAAACTGCCAGTGTCGATTGCCCCGCCATGCAAACCTCCGCAGACCGTTGCGCCGCAGGGAAGTCGGTTGACTGTCCCCGGCGAAACCTGCCAAAGCAAGGCACGGGCCAAGCGCTGCGATGTGTCGACAAATTTGTGTAACGGCTAGCAGAAGCGCTTTTCCAGAGACTCGGCGAAGGGATACCAGGCGAACCACGGTCTGGCTTCGTCGAGCACCTGCTGGACCGACGGTCGCTGAATCAACCGCTCGAAGTAGGCACTCACCCGTGGGTAGTCGTCAGGGATCGGCACCAGGGTGCGGGCGTAGAACAGCGCCGGCACTGCTGAACAGTCGGCCATGCTGAAATCCGGGCTGGCGACCCAGCCGCCACCGTCGAGCTGCTGTTCGAGCATGCGGTAAGCGGTGAACAGGGTCGCGCGCTGCTTGCTCAGGTCGCCCTGGGTGTCTTGAATGCGATCAGCGACGATCTGCTGCATCGGCTGCTGCACATAGAGATCGAAAAACCGATCCCACAACCGCACCTGCAACGCCGTCTCCCAATCGTCGGGAATCAGCTTGTGTCCACCTGCATGGAAGTGGTCGAGGTATTCGATGATCACACTCGATTCCGCCACGGTGCGCTGGCGGGTGTGATCGCGGATCACCGGGAATTTGACCAGCGGCCACAGCGCTTCCAGCTCCGAACGCTCGGTGTCATTGGAAGGGTCGATGAGGCGCTTTTCGCAGTCGACCCGGTGTTCGTAAAGAGCAATCAGCGCCTTGTGGCAGAACGACGAAAGCGGGTGGTAGTACAGCGTCAGGGACATGACGAGTCTCCTCGGTACAGGGTGCCAAGCAGTATTGACCATCGATGAAAACCTGCCGGGCGGATTTTCAAATACGCCCGTGATCCATGCCTCTGCACGACACGCCTTATCCCTCCACGAAAACTACTTTCACCACGTTTGAAAAGCGCCTCCCGAAATGTTTTAAGAGTTTCACGTTTGCCCGCGACCCTGTAGGAGCGAGCACGCTCGCGATGGAGGTCAACGATAACGCTGGCAGCCTGACACCCCGCGGTGCCCGAACGTGCATCGCGAGCGTGCTCGCTCCTACAGGGGATTTAACCGCCTTTAGAAATGTTGAGGCCCATGTCCACACATCGGGCACGGGCCTCTGCGCGCCCGAAACAAGCCACAGCACACCCCAATAACGATAAGAAATCCCCAGGAACCCCGTATGTTGAAACGAGCAATCCCCACCGTCATCCTCCTGGCCAGCGGCTCGGTAGCCGCCCAGGCCGCCGACACTCACGGCTTTCTGGAGGACAGCAAAGCCACGCTGTCGATGCGCACCCTTTACTTCAACAGCGACAACCGCGACGGCACGGCGGAGCCCTCGAAAACCGAGGAAACGGCACAGGGTTTCGTGCTGCGTTATGAATCCGGTTTCACCCAGGGCTCCGTCGGTTTCGGTCTGGATGCCCAGGCGTTGCTCGGTGTGACCCTCGACAGCGGCGCCGGGCGTCACGTCGGCAGCGGCATGATCCCGAGCGACGGCGATGGCGCCGCCGACAGCTGGAGCAGCTTCGGCCCGACCGCAAAGATGCGCCTGGCGAAAACCGAACTGCGCTACGGCACGCTGTTGCCCAAGCTGCCGATCCTCTTGTCCAACGATGCCCGCGTGCTGCCGCAGTCCTTCACCGGCACTCAGATCACCTCCAAGGACATCGACAGCCTGACCCTGACCGGCGGTTTGCTGGAGCAGGCCGTGGGTCGCGCCTCGACCGATCGCACCGGGCTGTCGGTGGCCGGCGCCACCCGTGACAGCAACAAGTTCTACTTCGCCGGGGGCGACTACGAGGTCACCAAAAACCTCAAGGCCCAGTACTACTTCGCGCAGCTGGAAGACTTCTACAACCAGAACTTCCTGGGCCTGGTGCACATGCTGCCGCTGGACGGCGGCAGTTCGATCACCACCGACCTGCGCTACTTCCGCACCACATCCACCGGCGCCAACAGCTCGACGGCGGGCAGGGCGGCAGGGTATCGGGTGTCGGGTTACACCGACGACAACGATGGCGAAATCGACAACAGCACCTGGGCGGCGATGGTCACCTACGCCAACGGCGGTCATGCGGTGGCGCTGGGGTATCAGCAGGTCGGGGATGGCAGCAACTTCGTCCAGCCCAACCAGGGCAGCCTGCCGGACAAGGGGGCCGGTGGTGGCAGCGTCTATCTGCCCACCGATCGCATGATCCAGAGTTTTACCCGCGCCGGCGAGCAAACCCGCTTCGGCCAGTACACCTACGACTTCGCGGCGCTGGGCGTGCCGGGGCTGAAGGCGTCGATCGCTTATCTGAAGGGCACCGGGATCAAGGCGCAGAACGGAGGGGATCAATCGGAGTGGGAGCGGGACATGACCCTGGACTACGTGATTCAGTCGGGCACGTTCAAGAACGTCGGTTTCTCGCTGCGCAACGGGCAGTCCAACACCGAGGCGGGGCGTGATGTCGATCAGAGCCGCTTCATCATCAACTACGCGATTCCGTTGCTGTAATACCGGGTCGGCAGGATCGAAAGCGTGCGTGGCGCTCTCGATCCTGCCTTCACTCACGCTTTCACTTAAGCCTCCAGCGCACGCAGCCGCTGGCGACGGTGTTCATCGCCTGTGGCCTGGCTCGGATGCAGGGTGAAGTCGAACGTGATCTCGGCAAATTGCCCCTCGACGCCTTTCTCTCTGCACGCTGCCGGGTCGGTGTTGAAATGGATATCGGCGATCAGTTCATCCCGGGTGGCGTAGGCGAAATCGTCGTGCAGGTATTCGTCGCCGGCCAGGTTGATCTGCGTGGTCAGGTGGCGATGGCCCGGGGCGCTGAGGAAGAAGTGAATGTGCGCCGGACGCTGGCCGTGCCGGCCGATGCCGTCCAGCAGTTTCTGGGTCGGACCGTCCGGCGGGCAGCCGTAGCCGCTCGGCACGATGCTGCGAAAGCGGTAGACGCCCTGGTCATCGGTGACGATCCGACGGCGCAGGTTGAACGCCGACTGGCTCGGGTCGAAGTACGAGTAATTGCCCAGGGTGTTGGCGTGCCAGACGTCGACTACCGCGCCTGCGAGGGGTTGGCCCTCAAGATCGAAAACCCGACCTTGCATGAACAACACCGTGCCTGAATCCTGGCCGTCGTCCAGCCGTGCTTCGTGCTCGGAAATCGGCGCGCCGGCCACGTACAACGGGCCTTCGATGGTTCGTGGCGTACCGCCTTGAATGCCGTCCTGCTCGTCCTTGGCGTCGAGCAGCAGGTCCAGGTAATGCTCAAGACCCAGTCCGGCCGCCAGCAAACCGGCTTCGCCACGGCTGCCGAGCTCGTTGAGGTAATTCACCGCGGTCCAGAATTCCTCGGGACTGATCTGGTGGACTTCGATGATCTGCACGGTGTGCTGCAGAATGGCGTTTATCACCACCTTCAGGCGTGGATTGCCTTCAGGGTTGTTCAGGCCACTGGCCTCATCGAGAAATTGCCGGGCAGCTTCGGTGTGGGAGAGTTTCACGGTCATGGTGCGGTCTCTTCTTGTGGGTGATAGCAGTGATTGGGGTTGTAGCAAGCGGGATGCCAAGCGCGTGCGGGATCGCAAGTCACTGATTTTCAACGGTTGGGTAGAAGAGGGTGGAGCGAGGGACGTGGCCGGCATTGAGCAAATGATCAGTGCCGGCCAAGGGAGTTATCCAAATGATCAAGCCTTGGGAGGGTTCGAATCCGACGGCGACTTCTTCAACCGATAAGCCAACGCCGGCCGGGTGATACCCAACAACCGCGCCGCCTCCGAGACGTTCTGGTGACTGCGCTCCATCGCCGCCTGAATCAACGCATCCTCCACCGAGTCCAGCGCGATGCCGCTGTCGATGATCGTGTCGATCCAGCCCTGACCGGACGTGCTCGTCGATTTGACCAGCCGCCCGTCACTGGCCACGCCAATGCTTTCGGCCATTTGCGGTGAGTGGGGGAAGAGGGCGTCGACGGTGATGCTCTGGTTGTCGTCGGTGATGATCACCCCGCGCTCCATCAGGTTTTCCAGCTCGCGGATGTTGCCCGGCCAGTCGTAGTGCAGGCACACCTCCAGGGCACGGTCGGACAGGCCCAGGGTCTTTTTCTTGTAGCTGGCGTGGAGCTTTTCCAGGAAGTGTTCGATCAGCAGCGGGATGTCTTCGCGGCGATCGCGCAGGGCCGGAATACGCACCGGGAACACGTTCAGGCGATAGAACAGGTCGGCGCGGAAACGCCCCTGCTTGACCGCGTTTTCCAGGTCTTCGTGGGTGGCGGTGATGACCCGCACATCGACCTTGCGCGTCTGCGAATCGCCGACCCGTTCCAGTTCCTGTTCCTGCAAAACCCGCAGCAATGTGGCCTGCGCCCGTGGGCTCAATTCGACGATTTCATCGAGGAACAGCGTGCCGCCGTTGGCTCGCTCGAAGCGCCCCATGCGTGACTGCTGGGCGCCGGTGTAGGCGCCTTTTTCCACGCCGAACAGTTCGGCTTCGATCAGGTCCGCAGGGATCGCGGCGCAGTTCAGCGCAATGAACGGTCCGCCGGCACGCTCACTGCGCAGATGCAGGCTGCGGGCGATGACTTCCTTGCCGACGCCGGTCTCGCCCAGCAGCAGCACTGAAGCCTTGCCCAGGGCCACCTTGTCGATCAGCGCGCAGGTGCGACGGTAGATCGGCGACTGGCCGATGCCGTAGAACTTGCCGGCTTCGATCTGCAGGCGCTGGCGCATGTTCGCCACCTGCACCTGCAGGGCCTGTAGCTCATCGATGATCGGGTCGCTCTGGAAGTAGCGCATGATCTCTTCGGCATCGTCCCATTGCTCGGCCGGCTTGCCGATGATCCGGCACTGGGCATCGCCGCAACCCCGGCAACTGACCTCCTTGTAGATGATCTGCCGACCGAGGAAAAAAGAGCTGTAGCTGATGGCGTATCCGAGCAGCATCCAGCACACCGGCTGATCGGAATGCAGGTTCTCGGTCTGGCAGTTTTCCACCTCGAAGGAGTCCTGCCATTCGATGTCAGCGTAGAACTGACCGTTCTCCAGATCGATGTCGATCTCCTGCGGGCGCACGTTGACCATGCCCTTGAGCGAGTGCAGTTGCGGGCCGGTGAAGAACATTTCGACGTCGCTGCCTTGGGGCCGCAGCTTGCGCGCCAGCTCCGCATCCTTGAGCCCGGACTGATAGCCCAGGCGCAGGAAAAAGCCCTTGGCGCGCTCGACGCCGAGCATCTCGATCAGCTCGCGGCGGAACGACGCCATCATCGACACCTGGATCAGCAGCATGCGCTGTTCGTCCAGCCAGATCTTTCCTTCGCTGCCGAGAAAGCGCACCTGATCGCTCAGATCCTTGAGCGATGGCGGCTGTTGCGAAGCCTTGTACGTGGTGATCATTCACTGCGCCCCTGTTGTAGTTTTTTGGGGGTGGTGATGCGCTCCGCTCAGGCCATGGCGGATTTTTCTACGCATCGTTGCGACCGTTTTTTTGCAGGCAGGCATGGTCGTTTTTCTTTTTCTAAGCGGCCTGAATCCGAGCGAAAAGTCAATCTCCGCGTCATTGATTCATTTGCTCGAAGGTGCCGAGGGCGATTGATCAAAAGATCAATTCATCAGGGCAGGAGCGAGGTTCTGCAGGGGCTTTCGAACAGCCAATGCTCGCGGCGAAAAAATCATAACTATATGTTATTAAACGAATAAAAAATTAATTCAGAGCCGATTTTTACCACTGGCACCCTTGTTGCTCCGTACCCCTCACAAGAACAAGGGAGTACCCGAGCATGAGCCAACCCGCCAGCCCATTCGATCAGATGCCGCGCTATGTCCGTGTACGCAGCGGACCTGACGACACCTTCGTCGAATTCGATTTCGCCATCGGCTTTCCTGACCTGTTCGTCGAGCTGGTTCTGCCGCGCAAGGCGTTCGACCAGTTCTGCGAAGTCAATCAGGTGCAGCACATGGACCCGCAGATGTGCGAGGCCCTGGATGCCGATGCGCGCAAGTGGCGCTACGGCGAAGGCCGCGACGCCGACTGAGCTCTACCTAAGCCAACAGCCGCCCCAACAGAACAATAACCACAGGAGTCCACTCCATGAGTGTCGAGATCAAGACGGCCACCGTCGAGACGATCCGCAACACCTTCAGCCACACCCGTCGCCGGTTTGGCGACAAGGTCGCCAGCCGTTATCAGGAAGCCAGTTTCGACCTGGAGTCGGCGACCAATTTTCACTACCGGCCGCTGTGGCAGCCCGACAAATTGCTCAACGACGCGACCCGCACCGCGGTGGTCATGGCCGACTGGTACACGGTCAGCGACCCGCGCCAGTACTACTACGGCGCCTACGTCCAGGCCCGGGCCAAGATGCAGGAAAACGCCGAGCACGATTACGCCTTCTGCGAGAAACGCGAGATGCTCGCCGGCCTTTCCGCCGGCAATATCCAGCTGATCAGCAAGCTGCTGTTGCCCCTGCGCCACGCCGAAATGGGCGCCAACATGAACAACAGCAACATCGCCGCCGACGGCTTCGGCACCAGCGTCACGCAGATGCACATGTTCCATGCCATGGACCGTCTGGGCATCGCCCAGTACCTGTCGCGCATCGGCCTGATGCTCGATGACGGCGACGTGTTGCTGCTGGCCCAGGCCAAACAGCAGTGGATCAACGATCCGGCGTGGCAGGGCATGCGCCGCTACGTCGAGGACACCCTGGTGGTGCGCGACTGGTTCGAATTGACCGTGGCGCAGAACCTGGTCAGCGACGGCCTGGTGTACCCGCTGCTGTTCCACAAACTCGACGAACGACTGACCGCCAACGGCGCCGGCCAGGTCGGCATGCTCACCGAATTCATGCGCCTATGGTTCGCCGAGAGCCAGCGCTGGGTCGATGCTCTGCTCAAGACCGTGGTCAACGAAAGCGCGGCCAACAAGTCTCTGGTTCAGGGCTGGATCGATCACTGGAGCGCCCGCAGCGTTGAAGCACTGCAACCGCTGGCCGGCCTGGGTCTCGAGGCTTCGGCGCTCGACGCCGTGTGCAGCGAATTCAGCGCTCGCCTGAAAAAAATCGGACTGACAGGAGCCCAGGCATGACTTCCCTCGTTTACATCAACCTGCAGGACACCGACTACGCCCGTTCGATCGTCGACGCGATCGTGCAGGACAACCCCCACGCCAGCATCCAGCACCAGCCGTCGATGATCCGCATCGAAGCGCAGAACCGCCTGGACATCCGGCGCGAGACGGTCGAGCAGCTCACCGGCAGCACCTGGGACATCCAGGAAATGCTGATGTACGTGATCACCCTGGGCGGCAACGTCGTGGAAGAGGACGACAGCTTTTCCCTGTACTGGAACAGCTGACCGGCAGCCCACCCGCCAGCTTCGATCCATAACAAAAATTCGGGAGCGCCATCATGGCCGTGAAAAAACGCCTCAATGCCAAAGAAAAATACCGCTGCATGACCCGTGACCTGGACTGGGAGCCGAGCTACCAGACCCACGAGGCCATCTACCCTCACGAACGCTTCGAGGGCATCAAGATCACCGACTGGGACAAGTGGGAAGATCCGTTCCGCCTGACCATGGACACCTACTGGAAATACCAGGCCGAGAAAGAGAAAAAGCTCTACGCGATCTTCGATGCGTTCTCCCAGAACAACGGCCACACCACGCTCTCGGACGCCCGTTATGTCAACGCGCTGAAGCTGTTCCTGTCCGGCGTGACGCCGCTCGAATACCAGGCCTATCAGGGTTTCGCCCGGGTCGGCCGGCAGTTCAGCGGCGCCGGTGCGCGGGTCGCCTGCCAGATGCAGGCCATCGACGAACTGCGCCACGTGCAGACTCAGATCCACGCCATGAGCCACTACAACAAGCACTTCAACGGCCTGCATGATTTCGCTCACATGCACGACCGTGTGTGGTTCCTCTCGGTGCCCAAGTCGTTCTTCGAGGATGCGCGTACTGCCGGCCCGTTCGAGTTCCTCACGGCGATCTCGTTCTCCTTCGAGTACGTGCTGACCAACCTGCTGTTCGTGCCGTTCATGTCGGGCGCCGCGTTCAACGGCGACATGGCCACGGTGACCTTCGGTTTCTCGGCGCAGTCCGACGAAGCCCGGCACATGACCCTGGGCCTTGAAGTGATCAAGTTCCTGCTCGAACAGCACGAAGACAACGTGCCGATCATCCAGCGCTGGATCGATAAGTGGTTCTGGCGCGGCTACCGCCTGCTGACGCTGGTGGGGATGATGATGGACTACATGCTGCCCAACAAAGTCATGTCCTGGTCCGAAGCCTGGGGCGTGTACTTCGAAGAGGCCGGCGGCGCGCTGTTCAAGGATCTGGAGCGCTACGGCATCCGTCCGCCCAAGCACGTCGAAGAAGCCAACATCGGCAAGGATCACATCAGCCATCAGGCCTGGTCGATCTTCTACCAGTACAGCCAGGCCACCAACTTCCACACCTGGATTCCCACCGACGAGGAGCTGGACTGGCTGTCGTCCAAATACCCGGACACCTTCGACAAGATCTACCGCCCACGCTACGAGCACTGGCGCGAACTGCAGGAGAAGGGCGAGCGCTTCTACAACCCGACCCTGCCGATGCTCTGCCAGATCTGCCAGATCCCGCTGTCGTTCGGCGAGCCGGATGATCCGACCACCCTCAGCCATCGCAGCGCGACGCACGAGGGCGAGCGCTATCACTTCTGCTCCCAGGGCTGCTGCGACATCTTCGAGTACGAGCCGACCAAGTACATCCAGGCCTGGCTGCCGGTGCACCAGATCCTGCAGGGCAACTGCGGTGGCGGCGACGTCGAGTCGGTGGTGCGCGACTACTACAACATCACCCCCGGCCAGGACAACTTCGAATACCTGGGCTCCACCGAGCACTCGCGCTGGCAGGACTGGCACCCCAACGTCCGCAACCCGGACCTGAAAAAAACCGGCTAATCCAGACACCCAAGATCCCCTTTGTGGGAGCGAGCCTGCTCGCGATAAGGCCCCCTGACACACCGCCATCGCCCGCAGCTCGCTCCACCGTGCAACCAACAAGAATAAGGACACAACCATGCCCGTGACCGCCATCGGCGCCTACAACGCCCAACCCCTGGACCACCAGGCAAACTTCCACGGCCTGCAACTGGTGTACCTGTGCTGGGAAAAACACCTGATGTTCTGCGCCCCCTTCACCTTCCCGCTACCGCCGGACATGCCCTTCGGTGCCTTCATCGAGCAGGTGGTCAAACCCTCGATCGCCAGCCACCCGGACGCGGCGCGGGTCGATTTCAGCCAGGCGCAGTGGCGCCTCAACGATCAACCCTTCAGCCCCGACAACAATTCCAGCCTGATCGCCAACGGCATCGATCACAAAAGCCTGCTGCACCTGAACACACCTGGCTTGAACGGCATTGCCGGCAGCTTCAACTGAGGACAGGGTCATGAGCTACCAAGTAACCATCGAACCCACTGGCGAGCAGATCGAAGTGGAAGAAGGGCAGACCATTCTCCAGGCCGCGTTGCGCCAGGGTGTGTGGCTGCCGTTTGCCTGCGGCCATGGCACTTGCGCCACTTGCAAGGTCCAGGTGCTGGAAGGGGAAGCGGATCTGGGCGCGGCGTCGTCCTTTGCGCTGATGGACATGGAGCGTGATGAAGGCAAGGTGTTGGCGTGCTGCGCGATCCCCCAGAGCGACATGGTGATCGAGGCTGACATCGATGCCGATCCGGATTTCCTCGGTCATCCGGTGGAGGACTACCGCGCGACGGTCAGTGCGCTGGTGGACCTGTCGCCGACCATCAAAGGTGTGCACCTCAAACTCGATCGGCCGATGGCTTTCCAGGCGGGGCAGTACATCAACCTGCAATTGCCCGGCATCGAGGGTACGCGAGCCTTCTCCTTGGCCAATCCGCCGAGCCGTGCCGACGAGGTCGAACTGCACGTGCGCAAGGTCGACGGTGGGCTGGCAACCGGCATGATCCATGATCAATTGAAGGTCGGCGATGCAGTGGACCTCTCCGGTCCCTATGGACAGTTCTTCGTGCGGGGCTCGCAGAGCGGCGACCTGATTTTCATCGCCGGTGGCTCAGGCTTGTCCAGTCCGCAGTCGATGATTCTGGATTTGCTGGAGGCGGGCGACAGCCGGCAGATCGTGCTGTTCCAGGGCGCGCGCAACCGTGCCGAGCTGTACAACAGTGAGCTGTTCGAGGCACTGGCCCGGGATCATGCCAACTTCACCTATGTACCGGCGCTCAGCCAGGCGGTGGAGGACAGCGAATGGACCGGCTTCAAGGGCTATGTGCATGACGCCGCCAAGCAGCATTTCGACGGCCGTTTCAGCAGTCGCAAGGCTTACCTGTGCGGGCCGCCGGTGATGATCGACTCGGCAATTACCTGCCTGATGCAGGGCCGTTTGTTCGAACGCGACATCTTCATGGAGCGCTTCTACAGCGCCGCCGATGGAGGGGAATCGATGCAGCGTTCTGCGTTGTTCAAACGCATTTGATTAACCCCGTAAACCTGCCTTCTCGAATGTGACGAGAGGGCAGGGCGTGCCCGACCGATAACAACAATAAAGGTTGAACTGCATGACTTTTACAACGCAAAAACTGATCGTGACCGCAGCATTGACCGCCTTGCCGCTGGTGGCCCACGCCACCGAAGGCGGCGGGACTTCCTACCCGTTGGGGGCGGAAAACTACATGTCCGGCGCGATGCCGCCGCCGGGGTTCTATGGGCAACTGTTCGTCAATCACTACGAAGCCGACAACCTGCGCGGCAACGATGGCGAGAAACTTCCGGTGGATTTTCGCGTGCGGGCGAATGCCATCACTCCAAGGCTGATCTGGGTCAGCGACTACACGCTGTTCGGCGCGAGCGTGGCGCTACATGCGATCGTGCCGCTGGTGGATCTGAAGGTTGAGCTCAATGGTCAGTCGCAAAGCAAACAGGGCATGGGCGACATCATCTTCGGGTCGGCGCTGGGTTTTCATCACAGCGAAAAATTCCACAGCATTCTCTCCCTGGACATGATCGCCCCGACCGGCAGTTATGACCGTGGCGACCTGGCCAACATCGGTCGCAATTACTGGGTGATCGAACCGGTCTACGCCATGACCTACGTCGACCCGAACGGGCTGAACCTCGACGCCAAGGTCATGTACGACTTCAACCTTGAAAATCCCGCGACCGATTACCGTTCGGGCCAGGAGTTTCACGTCGACTATGCGGTTGGCTGGGGCTTGGGCAATGGTTGGGTGCTGGGTGTCGGCGGCTACTACTACCGCCAGACCACCGACGACCGCCAGAACGGCGAGACGATCAAGGACAACAAGGGGCGATCCCTGGCGATCGGTCCGTCGATCAAATACACCAGCAAATCGGGGTGGTTCGTCACCGGCAAATGGGAACAGGAAACCCAAGTGCGCAACCGGGCGCAGGGGAATGCCTACTGGATGAAACTGACCGTGCCGTTTTGACCGAACCCGGCAGTTCCGGCCACCACCAATCCTGTGGGAGCGGGCTTGCCCGCGATGGCGTCAGATCAGTCGCCATCTCTGTTGAATGTGCTGGCCTCATCGCGGGCAAGCCCGCTCCCACAGTTTTCACGGCGATCACAATAGTTGCGTAAGG
>NZ_JBSVXG010000102.1:0-20816 GCF_054070595.1 Pseudomonas sp. SDO55104_S430
AGCACGACCTTGCCAAGGTCGGGGTCGCGAGTTCGAGTCTCGTTTCCCGCTCCAAATTAAACAAAAACGCCGCTCATTGAGCGGCGTTTTTGTTCGTCCGCGATTTATGCGATCCGAAAAAAGGCCCGCCAGTCTGACTGGGCGGGCCTTTTGGCGTGGTTGCCAGGTAAAAAATGCAGGTGTCCAGCGTCAAGCGATGCCGGCAGCGGCATCGTCCTGCCGCTCGGTTCTTTAGCTCGGTTCTGTAGCTCAGTCCACGTGATAGTGGACCGACAGGATCCCTTTCTTGTGCGAAAGGGAGTCGATCGTGACCGTGCCCAAATCCTTCAGGCTACGAACATGGGTGCCGCCGCAACCATAGGCGGGCAGTTCACCAAAACCGATTTCCCGGGCGCCTTCGCGCAGAGACGTCAGGCGTGGCAGATCCTGGTCGACCCACTGTGCAAGGCCATTCTGCAATGTCTGTGCATCTACATCTTGTGCAGAGTCGCTTGGTTTGAATTGCACCCGTGACTCGCCCGGCCAGTGATGCGCCTTGACCGGCATCCAGCCCAGAGCCTGGATGAAGTGACCGATCAAGTGGCCGGCCGAATGCAGGCGTGTGTTGGATTGGCGACGTTGCGCGTCGACGCGGATCTGCGTCATGCCGAGGTTCACCGGACGGTCGACGTAATGGACGATCCGCTCGGGATCCTGCATCACCCGCAGTACCCGGCTTTCGCCAATCCAGCCGGTGTCAAAGGGTTGTCCGCCGCCCTGAGGGTGGAACAGCGTGGCGCGCAACACCACGGCGAACTCTTGCTCGTGGGACGTGCATTCCAGGATTTCCACGTTGGCCTTGAGGTCGTCACTGTGGAAAAAGAGGCGAAGCGTCATGTTGCAAACTCACAAAAATGTTTCTGATTTTTATTATATGAAGCGTGTTGGTGCGTGATAATCCGGTCAAACATCAAAGGACTGTTGCGTCGTGAGCATAAATCTACCGCTGCCGCTGCTCGGTGAAATGGCGATATTCGTCAAGGTTGTCGAGACCGGCAGCTTCTCCGAAGCGGCCCGCCAAATGGGTTCTTCACCCTCGGCAGTCAGTCGCAGTATTTCGCGACTGGAGAAAGCCTTGGCCATTCGTCTGCTGCAAAGGACCACGCGCAAATTGCGCTTGAGCGACGGCGGCGAGGAAGTGTTCAAGCGCTGTCAGGAGATGGTCAGCGCTGCCCGCTCGGTGATGGAAATCAGTGGTCAGTTCAGTGAGGAGGCGGAAGGGTTGGTGCGGATCAGCGTGCCCAAGGCCGTCGGGCGCTTCGTGATTCACCCGCACATGCCGGAGTTTCTGCGTCGTTACCCCAAAGTGGATGTGGAGTTGCTGCTCGAGGATCGTCAGGTGGACTTGATCGATGACAATGTCGACCTCGCGATTCGCATCACCGACCGCCCGCCTGCGGGGTTGGTGGGGCGGCAACTGCTGACCATAGACCATATGCTCTGCGCCACACCGCAGTATCTGGCAGAGCACGGGACGCCAACTCATCCCCATGACCTGCTCAATCACAGTTGCATCTACCTGGGCGAAACCCCGAGCGATGCGCGCTGGAAATTCAAGAAGGGCACCAAGGTGGTGACGGTGGGCGTGCGCGGGCGTTATGCCGCCAATCACACCGGGGTTCGACTGGGGGCGGTGCTGCAGCACATCGGGATTGGCAGCCTGCCGTACTTCACCGCACGGCATGCGTTGGAGCAGGGGTTGATGGTGCAGGTGCTGCCGGACTGGACTTTCCTTGCGTCGTATCACGGCGGTGCATGGTTGCTGCATTCGCCGACGCGCTACCTGCCGCCGAAATTGCGGGTGTTCATCGATTATCTGGTGGAGTGCTTGGAGAAGGAGCCGACGTTGAGCAAGCCGGGGAAATCGGGTGGGGCAGCGGAGTATGAGCTGCCAGAGAGTGACGGGATGTTTTGACGGGCCTCTACGCGGGCAAGCCTCGCTTCTACAGATCACGTAAAACCCTGTAGGAGCGAGGCTTGCCCGCGAAGGCGTTTTTCAGCCAAAAAAAGGCCCGCATGAACAACCATGCGGGCCTTTGCTTTACCGGATCCGGATCAGTGCTTGCTGTCCTGATTCGACAGCGCCAGCAGCTGCTTTTCCTGATTCCAGTCGAAAGGTTCGTCGTTCTGTTCGGCTTCGAAGCGACGTTCTTCCAGAGCCTGGTACAGGTCGATTTCATCATCGGGCATGTAGTGCAGGCAGTCGCCGGCGAAGTACCACAGCAGGTCGCGCGGGACCAGGTGGGCGATTTGCGGGTAGCGAGTGATGATCTGGCACAGGATGTCCTGGCCCAGGTACTGGCTTTCGATCGGGTCGACCGGCAGCAGGGCACGCAGTTCGTCGAAGCGCTCCAGGAACAAGCCATGGCTTTCTTCGGGAACCTGGTCGGCCTCACCCACGGCGACCAGGATGCTGCGCAGGTGGTCGAGCAAAACGAGATGATCGGCAACGATGTTGGACACGAGATAAGTCCTCAAGAGCAAAACGGGCGCGGGAGTATAAAGCCCCCGCGCCCATTTTTATACGCCGTACCGGCTCGGCTGGATCAGCGGATCCGACCTTGAGCCAGTGTCAGTTCCTGTTTGTCGAAGTCATCGACGTCGATCACCTTGCGCCGCGCCGCTTCCGCCTCCCGCAGGGTTTGCGCCTCCACCGGCTGCAACACGCCGGCTTCCAGCGCGGTATCGATGACATGTTCACCGGCGACCGGCCTGACTTGGCCGCTCTTGAGCGCCACATGCAGTTTCTTCTGCAACGGCTGCGCTTCGTTCGACAGGTCGCAGGCATGTTGCAAGGCGCCGACCGCATCGTCGTTCGATTGCGGGCGGTAGCAACCCTGAAGCAGTTCTTCGAGGGCCGGATCGCCCTTGGCGCGTCCGATCACCGCCGCGACCGCCGCGCCGAGTTTGTCCGACGGCCCTTTGTGGCGACGACCGAACGGGAACACGATCACCCGCAGCAGGCACGCCATCACCCTGTTCGGGAAATTGTTCAGCAGTTCATCCATCGCGCGCTCGGCCTGACCAAGGCTTTCTTCCATGGCCCAGATGAACAGCGGCTCCATGTGCTCCGGCGTGTCGAGGTCGTTGTAGCGCTTGATCGCGGCGCTGGCCAGATACATGTTGCTCAGCACATCACCCAGTCGGGCCGATAGGCGTTCGCGACGTTTAAGCTCGCCGCCCAGCAGCATCATGCTGAGGTCGGCCAGTAGCGCGAATGCCGCGGCCTGACGGTTGAGGGCGCGGAAGTAACCCTGACTGAGCCGATCGCCCGGCAGGTGTTCCAGATGACCGAAACCGAGGTTCAGCACCAGGGTGCTGGCGGCGTTGCCCACGGCAAAACCGATGTGCTTGAGCAGCAGGCCATCGAACTCGGTGAGTGCCTGATCCTTGTCCTCGCGACCGGCCAGAGCCATTTCCTTGAGCACGAAAGGATGACAGCGAATCGCACCCTGGCCGAAGATCATCAGGTTGCGCGAGAGAATGTTCGCACCTTCGACCGTGATGAAAATCGGCGCACCGCACCATTTGCGGGCCAGGTAATTGTTCGGCCCCTCGATGATCGCCTTGCCGCCGTGCACATCCATCGCGTGGCTGATGCACTCGCGGCCGCGTTCGGTCAGGTGGTACTTGAGAATGGCCGACAATACCGAAGGTTTTTCGCCCAGGTCCACCGCGTTGGCGGTCAGCATTCGCGCGGCGTCCATCATCCAGGCGTTGCCGCCAATGCGCGCCATGGACTCCTGAATGCCTTCGAACGCCGCGATCGGCACATTGAACTGCTCACGAATTTGCGCGTATTGCCCGGTCACCAGGCTGGTGAACTTGGCCATGCCGGTGCCCACCGCCGGCAGGGAAATCGAGCGCCCGACCGACAGGCAATTCATCAGCATCATCCAGCCCTTGCCGAGCATATCCTGGCCGCCGATCAGGAAGTCCAGCGGCAGAAACACGTCCTTGCCGGAGTTCGGGCCGTTCATGAACGCGGCCCCCAGTGGCAGATGGCGACGACCGATGTTTACGCCGGGGGTGTCGGTTGGCACCAGGGCCAGACTGATGCCCAGATCTTCCTTGTCACCCAGCAAATGGTCCGGGTCATAGGCCTTGAACGCCAGACCGAGCAGGGTGGCCACCGGGCCGAGAGTGATATAGCGCTTTTCCCAGTTCAGGCGCAGGCCGAGGGTCTCCTGGCCTTCCCATATTCCTTTGCAGATGATGCCGGTGTCGGGCATGCCGCCGGCGTCGGAGCCGGCGAGTGGCCCGGTCAGCGCGAAGCATGGAATCTCATCACCCCGGGCCAGGCGTGGCAGGTAGTGGTTGCGTTGTTCGTCAGTGCCGTAGTGCAGCAACAGTTCGGCAGGACCCAGGGAATTGGGGACCATCACGGTGGAGGCGAGGTCGCCGCTGTGGCTTGCTAGTTTCATTGCCACCTGCGAGTGGGCGTAGGCGGAAAAGCCCTTGCCGCCAAACTCCTTGGGAATGATCAGGGCGAAGAAGCCGTTGTCCTTGATGAAGGTCCAGGCCTGCTCTGGCAGGTCCATGGTTTGCCCGAGCTCCCAGTCGCTGACCATGGCACAGAGTTCTTCGGTCGGGCCATCGATAAAGGCCCGTTCTTCCTCGTTCAGTTGTGCCACGGGATAGGACAGCAACTTGTTCCAGTCCGGACGCCCGCTGAACAGTTCGCCGTCCCACCACACGGTGCCGGCTTCGATGGCGTCGCGTTCGGTTTGCGACATGGGCGGCAGGGTTTTCTGGAACCAGTTGAACATCGGCGCGCTGAAGAATTTGCGTCGCAGATCGGGCAGCAACAGAGGGGCTGCCACCGCAGCGAGCAGGACCCAGAAAATCAACAACAACCAACCCGGCGCGCGGCTGAGAGCGCCCATGGCCAGCAGGTAGACAGCCACCATGCCCAAGGCAGGCAGCGGGGCGATACGACGGTGGGCTAAATAAGCTATCCCGACAACCAGAACCAATATCCACAACAGCAGCATATTTAATCCTCCGTGAAACCAGGGCAAACCAACCCCAAGAGCTTAGACGGCATCCGCGAAACGGGGTGGGCAGAGCGAGGTGACTGAATTCGTAGGAAACCTACGATGATTGTGTAGGCCCGAGGAGCGTCGGACCGTGAAAGATCGTTCATTGAGCGGGCGCCAAAGCGTCCACATTTGGCCGAAACGTCGTTATCTCTGTGCTGAACCTCTCGCTAGACTCGGGACTCGTCAAGGAGATAGCCCGCATGCACGAGTACCTGAGTCCCGGCCGCTTCACCGATAGTGACCATCCTTCGGTGGTGGAGTTCGCCGAAAAACATCGTGGCGCCAGTCGCGATCCCATCGAGCAGGCCATCAGTCTCTATTACGCCGTGCGCGAGGCGGTGCGCTACAACCCTTATTCGTTCAGCCTCGATCCGCAGGCCCTGCGCGGCAGTCATGCCCTGGCCACCGGAGAGAGTTATTGCGTGCCCAAGGCCACGCTGCTGGCCGCTTGTGCGCGACATTGCGCGATACCGGCGCGGATCGGCCTGGCGGATGTGCGCAACCATCTGTCGACGCCGCGCCTGCTCGAGTTGCTCAAGAGCGATGTGTTCGCCATGCACGGCTACACCGAGCTCTATTTGAACGGTCGCTGGGTCAAGGCCACGCCGGCGTTCAATGAGGGATTGTGCGAGCTGTTCAACGTCGCGCCGCTGGAGTTCGACGGTATTAATGACAGTGTTTTTCACCCCTTCAATCGCGACGGCGAGAAGCTGATGGAGTACCTGGTCGATCACGGCCAGTTCACCGACGTCCCCGAAGCTTTCTTCTTCGAACATCTGCGCCAGTGCTATCCGCACCTGTTCGGTGAGCATTTGCAACCGTTGCTCGGTGACATGCAGAGCGATTTGAGTCGCGCCTGATCCGGCGTATGCTGCCTGCGCATTCATCAATCGAGAGGCGGTCATGCTGAAGATCTGGGGTCGGAAAAATTCGTCGAATGTAAGGAAACCTTTATGGGCCGCCGAAGAACTCGGTCTGGCGTATGAAGCCATCGATGCGGGCGGAGCCTTTGGTGTCGTCGACACACCCGAGTACCGCGCCATGAACCCTAATGGCCGCGTCCCGGTCATCGAAGACGAAGGTTTCGTGTTGTGGGAATCCAACGCCATCGTTCGTTATCTGATGGCAAAACACGCAGCGTATACCCCGTGGTACCCCACCGATGTGCAAGCACGGGCCATTGCTGACAAGTGGATGGACTGGACCACCTCCAGTTTCGCCGGCCCGTTCCGCACCGTGTTCTGGGGTGTTTTGCGCACCCCCGCCGATCAACAGGATTGGCCTGCCATCAAGGCTGCGATCAAAGAGTGCGACGCTTTGTTGGCGATGGCAGATCAGGCGCTGGCCGAGAAACCCTGGCTGTCGGGCGACGAGATCGGCATGGGCGACATTCCTCTGGGCAGCTTCATTTATGCCTGGTTCGAGATGCCGATCGAACGTGCACCGCAGCCTCATCTTGAGGCCTGGTACGCACGCTTGAAACAGCGACCGGCGTATCACAAGGCAGTCATGACCGCGTTGACTTAATACTCACTATCGACACACTTGACTGTACTTGTGTGGCGGCGACAAGCACCATTGTGCTATTGCGCTGCGGTTGCATGGTCCGCCGCCCGCTCACACTTTTTTCTTTTTTCACTTCCTGGTGTGTAAATCCGATATGAGTTCCGCTCTGTCCATCCGGCAGCTAACCAAAACCTACGGCAACGGTTTCCAGGCCTTGAGTGGTATCGATCTGGACGTCTCCGAAGGTGACTTCTTCGCCTTGCTCGGCCCTAACGGCGCGGGCAAATCCACGACCATCGGCATTCTCTCGACCCTGGTGAACAAGACCAGCGGCACGGTGAATATCTTCGGTCATGATCTGGACAAGAATCCTGCGCAGCTCAAGCGCTCCATCGGCGTGGTGCCTCAGGAATTCAACTTCAACCAGTTCGAAAAGACCTTCGACATCGTCGTGACCCAGGCCGGTTACTACGGCATTCCGGCGAAAGTCGCCAAGGAACGCGCCGAGCAGTACCTGACTCAGCTCGGCCTGTGGGACAAGCGCGATGTGCCGTCGCGCTCGCTGTCCGGCGGCATGAAGCGTCGACTGATGATTGCCCGCGCCCTGGTTCACGAACCACGCCTGTTGATTCTCGACGAGCCGACGGCGGGGGTGGACATCGAACTGCGTCGCTCGATGTGGACCTTCCTGACCGAGCTGAACAAGCGCGGCATTACCATAATCCTCACCACCCATTACCTGGAAGAGGCTGAACAGTTGTGCCGCAACATCGGCATCATCGACCACGGCGTCATCGTCGAAAACACCAGCATGAAGCAGCTGCTCGGCCAATTGCATGTCGAGACCTTCCTGCTGGATCTGAAGAATGGTCTGGGCACGCCGCCGCAACTGATCGGCTACCCGTCGCGGTTGCTCGATGGCCACACCCTGGAAGTCCAGGTCGATAAAAGCATGGGCATCACCGCGCTATTCACTCAGCTGGCACAACAGAACATCGAAGTGCTGAGCCTGCGTAACAAAACCAATCGCCTCGAGGAGTTGTTCGTGTCCCTGGTGGAGAAAAATCTGTCGAAGGTGGCGTTATGAGTTCCGAGCTGGGCCCCAACCTCGTTGCCCTGAACACCATCGTTTACCGTGAGGTCCGGCGCTTCACCCGGATCTGGCCACAGACCCTGCTGCCGCCGGCGATCACCATGGTTCTGTATTTCGTGATCTTCGGTAACCTGATTGGCCGGCAGATCGGCGACATGGGTGGCTTCACCTATATGGAGTACATCGTGCCGGGGCTGATCATGATGTCGGTGATCACCAACTCCTATGGCAACGTGGTGTCGAGTTTCTTCGGCAGCAAGTTCCAGCGCTCCATTGAAGAACTGATGGTGTCGCCGGTTTCGCCGCACACCATCCTGATCGGCTACACCCTGGGCGGCGTGCTGCGCGGGTTGATGGTGGGCATCATCGTGACCCTGCTGTCGCTGTTTTTCACCCATCTGCAGGTCCACCACCTGGGCGTGACCATTCTAGTGGTGGTGCTGACGGCGACGATCTTCTCGTTGCTGGGGTTCATCAACGCCGTGTTTGCACGCAATTTCGATGACATCTCGATCATCCCGACCTTCGTGCTGACGCCGCTGACGTACCTGGGCGGGGTGTTTTACTCGATCACGCTGCTGCCGCCGTTCTGGCAGACCGTGTCCCTGGCCAACCCGGTGTTGCACATGGTCAATGCGTTCCGTTACGGCATCCTCGGGGTGTCGGACATTCGCATCAGCATTGCGATCACCTTCATGTTGGTGGCAACGGTCATTCTGTATTTCGGTTGTGCGCGGTTGCTGGTGAGTGGGCGGGGGATGCGGACCTAAGCAATATCGCATCGCCTTCTTCGCGGGCAAGCCTCGCTCCTACAGGGCTGGCCGCCAGCCCCAAAAAAAACGGCCTCCCAAGTGGAGGCCGTTTTCATTGCTGCATCCGGCGCTGCTTGCGCCGTTTCCACTGCCGCGCCACCCACCAGCGCCAGTACATCATCACCAGGCAATAGGCCAGCGCGCCAAGCACCAGCCCCGTCACCACCGAGCCCAGCAGGAACGGCTGCCACAGGGTCGAGAGTTCGCCGCTGATCCATTCCCAGGTCAACTCGTCGGGCAAATGGCGGGCGGGTACGCCCATCAGCCAGGCGCCGGTTTGATAGGTGCAAAAGAACACGATGGGCATGGTGATCGGGTTGGTCAGCCAGACCAGGCTGACGGCAATCGGCATGTTGCCGCGCACGATTACGGCGAGGGTGGCGGCGACCAGCATCTGCAACGGGATCGGCAGGAACGCCGCAAACAGACCGACCGCCATCGCCCGGGCAACGGAGTGGCGGTTGAGGTGCCAGAGGTTGGGGTCATGCAGCAACGTGCCGAGAAAGCGTAAGGACTTGTGTTCCCTGATGCTTATCGGGTCTGGCATGTAACGTTTGAACAAGCGCCGGGGCATAAGGCTTCTCGGTCGGTTAAGGCGGCAAGTATGTCTGGATTCCATGACTCGCCTATTCAGACTTTGTGACAATTGATAACGACGGTCGTGCGGATGGACAGCTATGCCTAGGGTCGGGACTCTCTAGGACAGGCGTATGCGCACAGGGATGGTGGCGTTGGCGCTGGGTCTTCTGGCCTTGCGTTTTTTACCGGCATTGCCGCCGGTCGGGTTGTGGTTGTTGTTGCCGGTCTTGGGTTTGATGTTGCTGCCGTTCCGGACGTACCCCGTGGCATTTTTTCTCTTCGGCTTGAGCTGGGCCGGCGCCCAGGCGCAGTGGGCACTGGATGACCGCTTGCCAGCGAGCCTGGATGGCGAGACGCGCTGGATCGAAGGGCGGGTCGTGGGCTTGCCTCAGCATGGCGAGGCCGTAGTGCGTTTCGAATTGGCCGATGCCAGATCGCGACACGGCAGCGTGCCGAAGCTCATGCGTCTGGCCTGGTACGGCGGACCAACGGTCAACAGCAGCGAACGCTGGCGACTGGCGGTAAAGCTGAAACGGCCCGGCGGACTGCTCAACCCCCATGCCTTCGATTACGACGCCTGGTTGCTGGCGCAACGCATCGGCGCGACCGGCACGGTCAAGGATGGCGAGCGCCTGAGCGAGGCGCGATGGGCCTGGCGAGACGGCATTCGCCAGAAGTTGTTGCAAGTCGACGCGCAAGGTCGAACCGGCGTTCTGGTGGCGCTGGTGCTCGGGGACGGCGCGGGGCTCAGTCGCGAGGACTGGCAGGTGTTGCAGGACACCGGCACCGTGCACTTGTTGGTGATTTCCGGACAGCACATCGGGCTGCTGGCGGGGCTGGTGTACCTGCTGGTCGCCGGGCTTGCCCGTTACGGTCAGTGGCCGGCCCGATTGCCGTGGCTGCCCTGGGCCTGCGGCTTGGCCTTCGCGGCGGGGCTCGGTTACGGGCTGCTGGCAGGTTTCGAGGTTCCGGTGCGCCGCGCCTGCCTGATGCTCGGCCTTGTTCTGTTGTGGCGCTTGCGCTTTCGCCACCTTGGCGCCTGGTGGCCGCTGCTGCTGGCGCTCAATGGCGTGTTGCTGATGGAACCGCTGGCCAGCCTGCAACCGGGATTCTGGTTGTCCTTCGGCGCGGTGTCGGTACTGATCTTTACCTTCAGCGGTCGCCTGGGGCCGTGGCGCTGGTGGCAAACCTGGACCCGTGCCCAATGGCTGATCGCAATCGGCCTCGGTCCGTTACTGCTGATACTCGGCTTGCCGATCAGCCTCAGTGGGCCTTTGGTCAATCTGCTGGCGGTGCCCTGGATCAGCATGCTGGTGCTGCCACCGGCCTTGCTTGGAACCCTGTTGCTGCCCGTTCCTTATGTGGGGGAGGGGTTGCTGTGGCTGGCCGGAGGGCTGATCGACTGGCTTTTCAAAGGCCTGGGGATAATGGCCGGGAAAATTCCCGCCTGGATACCGGTGGCAATGCCCTGGTGGTCATGGGCCCTGGGCGCATTCGGTGCGCTGCTGCTTCTATTACCGCGCGGTGTGCCGATGCGGCCGCTGGGTTGGCCGTTGTTGCTGTTGCTGGTTTTTCCGCCTCGACCCACGCTGCCGGAAGGCGTGGCCGAGATCTGGCAACTGGATGTCGGCCAGGGCCTGGCCATTCTGGTTCGGACCCGAAATCACGCGCTGTTGTATGACGCGGGGCCGCGTTTCGGCGATAGCGATCTGGGCGAGCGTGTCGTGGTGCCGGCCTTGCGTAAATTGGGGGTAGAAGCCCTCGACCTGATGTTGATCAGCCACGCCCATGTCGATCATTCCGGCGGGGCACAGGCAGTGACCAGGGCAATAACGGTGCAACAGGTCATCGGCGGCGAACCCGAAGAGCTGCCCGCCGAGTTGCAAGCAGGAGAATGCGAGAGCGGCCGGCAATGGACTTGGGATGGCGTGAGCTTCGAACTTTGGCGTTGGGCCGATGCCCAGGAAAGTAATCCAAAGTCCTGCGTTCTGCAGATCGATGCCGGCGGCGAACGCTTGCTGCTGACCGGGGATATCGACGCCAGCGCCGAGCGCGCGCTGCTCGACGGCCCGCTGGCGGTGAAGACCGACTGGCTGCAGTCGCCACACCATGGCAGTCGCAGTTCCTCCACCACGGCCTTGCTCAGCACCCTGCAACCCAGGGCCGTGCTGATCTCCCGTAGCAGGGGCAATTCCTTCGGCCATCCTCATCCAACGGTGCTGGCACGTTATCGACAACGCGCCATGGCCATCTACGACAGCGCGGAGCAGGGCGCCATTCATCTGCAACTGGGTCTCTTCGAACCACCGGGGACGATGCGTCTGGAACGGCGTTTCTGGCGCGATCCACCGCCGAAACATTAATAACCGCCAGCTATTAAAGACCGACCGGATGCGACATCACGGTCTTCGGTGCGCCGACCCCCTATGTTAGAGTGGCGCACTTTTTCGAGGGGACTGTCACTGTGTGGGAATTGGTCAAATCCGGCGGCTGGATGATGCTGCCGATCATCCTGAGTTCCATCGCGGCCATGGCCATCGTCGCCGAGCGCCTCTGGACTCTGCGATCCAGCCGCGTGACCCCGGAGCACCTGCTCGGGCAGGTCTGGGTATGGATCAAGGACAAACAGCTCAATAAGGAAAAACTCAAGGAATTGCGCGCCAACTCGCCGCTGGGCGAGATCCTCGCCGCAGGCCTGGCCAACTCCAAACATGGTCGCGAGATCATGAAAGAGTGCATCGAAGAGGCCGCTGCCCGGGTCATTCACGATCTGGAGCGCTACATCAACGCCCTCGGCACCATCGCGGCCATGGCACCATTGCTGGGCCTGCTGGGTACGGTGCTGGGCATGATCGATATTTTCAGTGCGTTCATGGGCACCGGCATGACCACCAACGCCGCGGTGCTGGCCGGCGGTATCTCCAAGGCGCTGATCACCACGGCCGCGGGCCTGATGGTCGGTATTCCGTCGGTGTTCTTCCACCGTTTCCTGCAACGCCGCATCGATGAGTTGGTGGTGGGCATGGAGCAGGAAGCGATCAAGCTGGTCGAAGTCGTCCAGGGCGACCGTGATGTGGACCTGGCGGGAGTCAAAGCGTGAAATTCCGTCGCAAGCAGCGGGAGAACGTGGACATCAACCTCGCGTCGCTGATCGACGTGGTGTTTATCCTGCTGCTGTTTTTCGTGGTGACCACGACCTTCACCCGCGAAACCCAATTGCGCGTGGACTTGCCCGAAGCGGTCAGCGGTTCGCCAGCGGATGATCAGTCCAAACAGCTGGATATCGCCATCAGCGCCGATGGCGTGTTCTCGGTGAACAACCAGATCCTGCCGAAAAGCGACCTGGCCAGCCTGATGGAAGCGTTGCAGAAAGAATCCAATGGCGACACCAATCGGCCGCTGTCCATCAGCGCCGACGGCAAATCCCAGCACCAGTCGGTGATCACTGCCATGGACGCCGCCGGCAAGCTGGGCTTCAGCCACTTGCGCATGACCACAGTCGAGGCGGCGCCTACCGCGCCATGATGGCCATGTCCGATCGTCTGCTCGCCGCGTGGTACCAGGGGCATCCGGCCCTCAAGCTGTTGCAGCCGCTGGAGTGGCTGTACCGGCGCGTGGTCAACAACAAGCGCAAACGCTTCCTGGCGGGCGAGGGTGACATCTATCAGCCGCCCGTGCCGTTGATCGTGGTCGGCAACATTACGGTCGGCGGTACCGGCAAGACGCCGCTGATTCTCTGGATGATCGAGCATTGTCAGCGCAGCGGTTTGCGGGTTGGCGTGGTCAGCCGTGGCTATGGCGCCAAGCCGCCGCAATTGCCGTGGCGGGTCGAGGCTGATCAGACCGCAGACGTGGCGGGTGACGAGCCACTGTTGATTGTCCAGCGCACCGGCGTGCCGCTGATGATCGATCCGGATCGCAGCAGCGCAGTCAAGGCATTACTCGCGAGCGAACCGCTGGACCTGATCCTTTCCGATGACGGCATGCAGCACTACCGCCTGGCTCGCGATCTGGAACTGGTGCTGATCGACGCCGCCCGCGGCCTGGGCAACAAGCGTTGCCTGCCTGCCGGCCCTTTGCGCGAGCCGGTCGAACGCCTGCAAAGCGTCGACGCGGTGCTCTACAACGGCGCCACGGCCGATCGCGATGGCGGTTTTGCCTTCCACTTGCAACCCCGTGCATTGATCAATCTGCGCAGCGGTGAACGCCATCCTCTTGATCACTTTGCCCCGGGCCAGGCGCTGCATGCGGTGGCCGGCATCGGCAATCCGCAGCGTTTCTTCAATACCCTTGAAACGCTACACTGGCAGCCTGTTCCACATGCCTTTGCCGACCACGCCGAATACAGCGTGCAGGCCTTGAATTTCACCCCGTCATTGCCGTTGGTGATGACCGAAAAGGACGCGGTGAAGTGCCGTGCCTTCGCCGCCGCCGATTGGTGGTACCTGGCGGTCGATGCTGTGCCGTCGCCGGCTTTCGTGGCCTGGTTCGATACTCAGCTGATGCGCCTGTTGCCGGCTCGTCTGTTGCCTTAATCCGTTTTTATCCAGGGAATGCTCATGGACACCAAACTGCTCGATATCCTCGCTTGCCCGGTCTGCAAAGGCCCGCTCAAACTCAGCGCCGACAAGACCGAGCTGATCAGCAAGGGCGCAGGTCTTGCCTACCCGATTCGCGACGGCATTCCGGTCATGCTCGAAACCGAAGCCCGCACCCTGACCACCGATGAGCGCCTGGATAAATGACCACAGCCTTTACCGTCGTCATTCCATCGCGTTTCGCTTCCACCCGTCTGCCCGGTAAACCGCTGCTGCCGATTGCCGGCAAGCCGATGATCCAGCACGTCTGGGAACAGGCGAAAAAAAGCAGCGCCCAGCGCGTGGTGGTGGCCACCGATGATGCGCGCATCGTCGAAGCCTGCCAGGGGTTTGGCGCCGAAGTGGTGCTGACCCGCGAAGATCACAACTCCGGTACCGATCGCCTGGCTGAAGTCGCGACGAAACTGGGCCTGGCCCCGGACGCCATCGTGGTCAATGTCCAGGGTGACGAGCCGATGATCCCGCCGAGCGTGATCGATCAGGTCGCCGCCAACCTGGCCGCCCACACCGAAGCGCGCATGGCCACCCTGGGTGAGCCGATCGAAGACGTTGAAAGCCTGTTCAATCCCAATGTGGTCAAGGTCGTCAGCGACCTCAACGGCCTGGCCCTGACCTTCAGCCGTGCCACGCTGCCCTGGGCACGGGATGCCTTTGTGCAGAGCCGCGAGCACTTGCCCGAAGGCGTGCCGTATCGCCGCCACATCGGTATTTACGCCTATCGCGCCGGTTTCCTGCATGACTTCGTCAGCTGGGGTCCGTGCTGGCTGGAAAACACCGAATGCCTGGAACAGTTGCGGGCCCTGTGGCACGGCGTCCGGATTCACGTCGCCGATGCGCTGATCGCGCCACCGGCCGGTGTCGATACCTTCGATGACCTCGAGCGCGTTCGTCGCCTGCTGGAGGCGTGATGCGGGTTCTGTTTGTCTGCTTGGGCAACATCTGCCGCTCTCCCACCGCCGAAGGCGTGCTGCGGCACAAACTGCGTGAGGCCGGGCTGGCCGATCAGGTCGAAGTCGCCTCCGCCGGTACCGGTGACTGGCACGTCGGCAAGGCGCCGGACAAGCGCAGTCAGGCCGCGGCGAAGCTTCGCGGTTACGACCTGTCGGCGCAACGTGCCCAGCAAGTCACTCGCGCCGATTTCGCCACCTACGATCTGATCCTGGCGATGGACAACAGCAACCTGCGCAACCTCAAGGCCCTGCAACCGGCCAAGGGCAAGGCCGAACTGGACCTGTTCCTGCGTCGTTATCAGTCCGAGCTCGATGAAGTGCCGGACCCGTATTACGACGGCGACCAGGGTTTCGAGCAGGTGCTGGACCTGATCGAACGCGCCACCGATTTGCTGGTGATTGAACTGAAGGGAAGGTTATGAGTTTGCAGGTGCGTTCACAGGTGTCGCTCAAGCCGTACAACAGCTTCGGCGTGGACGTTGAGGCCCGCCTGTTCGCCGAAGCCCACAGCGATGCCGATGTGCGCGAAGCCCTGACTTACGCACAATCCCATGACGTGCCGTTGCTGGTGATTGGCGGCGGCAGCAACTTGCTGCTGACCGCCGATATCCAGGCGCTGGTGCTGCGCATGGCCAGCCGCGGGATTCGTGTGCTGAGCGACGACGGCAGCAAAGTGGTGATCGAGGCGGAGGCGGGCGAGCCGTGGCATCCGTTCGTGCAACACACGCTGATGCAAGGCCTGTCCGGCCTTGAGAACCTGAGTCTGATCCCCGGCACTGTCGGCGCGGCACCGATGCAGAACATCGGCGCCTATGGGGTCGAGATCAAGGATGTATTCGCCGGCCTCACTGCTCTCGATCGGCAGAGCGGCGAATTGCGCGAGTTCAGCCTGGAAGAATGCAACTTTACCTACCGTGACAGCCTGTTCAAGCAGGAGCCGGGGCGCTGGTTGATTCTGCGAGTACGTTTCAATCTCGATCGCAAGGCGCACTTGCACCTGGAGTACGGTCCGGTGCGACAGCGCCTGACTGAACAAGGCATCGAGCATCCCACCGCCAGCGATGTCAGCCAAGCCATTTGCAGCATTCGCAGCGAGAAACTCCCGGACCCGGCTGTACTGGGCAATGCCGGCAGCTTCTTCAAGAACCCCCTGGTGTCTGCGCAGCTGGCGGCAACGCTCAAGGGCCAATACCCGGATCTGGTGGCCTACGTGCAACCTGACGGGCAGGTGAAACTGGCCGCCGGTTGGCTGATCGAGCGGGCCGGCTGGAAAGGTTTCCGAGAAGCCGATGCCGGTGTGCACAAATTGCAGGCGCTGGTGCTGGTCAATTACGGCGGCGCGACCGGGCTGCAATTGCTCGACCTGGCGCAGCGAATCCAGAAAGACATTTCAGAACGTTTCCAGGTCGATCTGGAAATGGAGCCGAATCGCTATTGAAGCTACGCTTTGAAGGTTCAACTCAAAGCCCTGCACTGATGATAAGTGCAGGGCTTTTTTGTTAATGCTGGGTTAACTTAGCGAGCTAACGATGCAATGCTTTGTTTCACAAAAGGCCCGGTGCAGACGCTCCCGTCGGCATAAGAGAGCCCCATTAGCCTGAGTCGATCTGCGTGATGCCAACCGCCGAACGCCGGCGGCAGATTGCTCGACCCCATAAACCCATTCTATGCGGGCGTGCCCATGATTACCCTGAAGCTCAATGGTCAAGACCATCAACTCGATGTCACCGAGGACATGCCCCTGTTGTGGGCGATCCGCGACGTGGCCGGTTACAACGGCACTAAATTCGGCTGCGGCATGGGGCTGTGCGGTGCCTGCACCATCCATATCGAAGGCGCTCCGGCGCGTAGCTGCATCACACCGATTGGCTCGGTGGTCGGCCAGAACGTCAGCACCATCGATAACCTCCATGCAGACCCGGTAGGCAAGGTCGTGCAGCAAGCTTGGCTCGATACGGCCGTGGCCCAGTGCGGTTACTGCCAGGGCGGGCAAATCATGTCCGCCACCGCGCTGCTCAAGACCAATCCGAACCCCAGCGACGAACAGATCGAAGAGGCGATGGTCGGCAACATCTGCCGTTGCGGTACCTACAACCGCATCAAGACTGCCATCCGCCAGGCATCCACCCACCTGAAGGAGGCCAAGGCATGAGCCGGTTACCGAATGATTTCGCCCTGAGCAACCTTAGCCGGCGTGGTTTCCTTAAGGGCGTGGGGGCCACGGGTGCCCTGGTGGTCGCTGCGAGCTGGGGCTGGCAGGACGTTTTTGCCGAGGACAAAGAGAAGAAATTCGGCGCCGATGGCATGCCCAACGGCTGGGTCGATGATCCCAAGGTGTACGTCAGCATCGCCACTGATGGCACGGTGACGGTGGTTTGCAACCGTTCGGAAATGGGCCAGGGTGTGCGCACCAGCCTGACCATGGTCGTGGCCGATGAACTGGAAGCCGACTGGTCACGTGTCAAGGTGCGCCAGGCACCGGGCGACGAAGCCCGCTACGGCAACCAGGATACCGACGGTTCGCGCAGCATGCGCCACTGGTTCGAACCGATGCGTCGTTGCGGTGCCGCCGCGCGGTCCATGTTGGAGCAGGCCGCCGCCGATCAGTGGAAAGTGCCGGTGGGCGAATGTCACGCGCAACTGCACAAGGTCATCCACAAACCTTCCGGTCGCGAGCTGGAGTACGGCGCACTGGCCACCGCTGCCAGCGCCTTGGCTGTGCCTGCGCGGGACAGCCTGAAACTCAAGCAGCCCTCGGAGTTCCGCTACATCGGCAAGGAGGGCACCAAGGCCATCGACGGTGACGATATCGTCAATGGCCGTGCAGTCTACGGCGCCGATGTGCATTTCGACGGCATGCTGTTCGCCGTCATTGCCCGGCCGGCGGTGTACGGCGGCAAGGTGAAAAGCTTCGACGGTTCGGCGGCGATGAAGGTCCCGGGCGTGGTCAAGGTCATCCAGATCGAGAGCAAACCGCTGCCCTCGGAGTTTCAACCGCTGGGCGGCATTGCCGTGGTGGCGAACAACACCTGGGCTGCGCTCAAGGGCCGTGAAGCGCTGAAAATCGAGTGGGATGACGGGGCCAACGCCAGCTACGACTCGATTGCCTATCGCAAGGAACTGGAAGCCTCTTCGCAGAAACCCGGCAAAGTGGTGCGCAATACCGGCAACATCGAAGAAGCCATGAAAAGCGCCGACAGCAAGCTGGAAGCGTCCTATTACCTGCCGCACCTGTCGCAGTCGCCGATGGAGCCGATGGTCGGCATTGCCCGTTACAAGGACGGTGTCTGCGAAGCCTGGGGGCCGAGCCAGGCGCCTCAGGTCACTCGCGAGCGGATAGGCGAACGCCTGGGCCTGCCATTCGACAACGTGACCTTCAACGTCACCTTGCTCGGTGGCGGTTTCGGTCGAAAGTCCAAGCCGGATTTCATCATCGAAGCGGCAATCCTGGCCAAGGAGTTTCCCGGCAAAGCGGTGCGGGTGCAGTGGAGCCGTGAAGACGACATCCATTGCTCGTATTTCCACACCGTATCGGTGGAGCGTCTCGAAGCCAGCCTGAACAAGGATGGCCTGCCGTCCGGCTGGCTGCACCGCACCGTGGCGCCGAGCATCACCGCATTGTTTGCGCCGAACATGAATCACGAAGCGGCGTTCGAGTTGGGCATGGGCTTTACCAACATGGCCTACGCCATCCCGAATATTCGTCTGGAAAACCCCGAGGCAACGGTTCATACCCGCGTGGGCTGGTACCGCTCGGTGTCGAACATCCCCCACGGTTTTGCGGTCCAGAGCTTCATCGACGAGTTGGCGCACAAGGCCAAGGAAGACCCGCTCAAGTATCAGATCAAGCTGCTTGGCCCGGACCGCAAGATCGATCCGACCACCTTGAGCGATGAGTGGAACTACGGCGAATCCCCGGAGCGTTATCCGATCGATACCGGTCGCTTGCGCACGGTGCTTGAAACCGCGGCCAAGGCTGCCGGCTGGGGGCGTGAGCTGCCGAAGGGGCGCGGTTTGGGCCTGGCGGTGCATTACAGCTTCGTCACCTATGTGGCGGCGGTGATCGAAGTCGAAGTCAAGGACGACGGCACCCTGATCGTGCACAAGGCCGATATCGCCGTCGATTGCGGCCCGCAGATCAATCCCGAGCGGATTCGCGCGCAGTTCGAAGGCGCATGTGTCATGGGCCTCGGCAACGCGGTCCTGGGCGAGATCAGCTTCAAGGACGGCAAGGTCCAGCAGGACAACTTCCATATGTACGAAGTGGCGCGCATGAATCTGGCGCCGAAGGAAGTCGCTGTGCATCTGGTCACGCCACCGGGCGAGGTGCCATTGGGCGGTGTCGGCGAACCGGGCGTACCGCCGATCGCGCCTGCGCTGTGTAATGCGATCTTCGCCGCCACCGGCAAGCGCATTCGCGATCTGCCGGTTCGTTTCCAGCTTTCCGGCTGGAACAAGGCCAGCGCCTGATGGACAGTGCCGATCTGAATGTCCTGCGCAGCGTGCTGGAGTGGCGCCGCGCCGGACAGCGGGTGGTGTTGTACAGCGTGGTCCAGACCTGGGGCACCGCGCCCCGGGCACCTGGCGCCATGCTGGCTTTGCGCGAAGATGGTGTGGTGATCGGCTCGGTGTCCGGCGGTTGTGTCGAGGATGACCTGATTGCGAGGTTGCATGACGGTCGTATCCCCGCAGACGGGCCGCCGGTGCAATTGATCACTTACGGCGTGACCCGCGAGGAGGCCGCCCGCTTCGGGTTGCCTTGTGGCGGCACCTTGCGCCTGACCGAAGAACGCGTCGGCGACCCTGCCTGGGTCGCCGAATTGCTGGCGCGCTGTGAAGACCACCAGATCGTCGCGCGTTCGCTGGATATCGCGACCGGTGAGGTAGTGTTGCAGCCGGCCAGCAAGTCGGACGTGCTGACATTCGATGAAAAGAGATTGCGGGCCATTTACGGCCCGCGTTGGCGGTTGTTGCTGATCGGCGCGGGACAATTGTCCCGCTACGTCGCCGAAATGGCCCGATTGCTGGATTTCGAAGTGCTGATCTGCGATCCACGCACCGAGTTCGTCTATGGCTGGGAAGAACAGCACGGTCGGTTTGTCTCGGGTATGCCCGACGAGGCGGTAGTGAATATTCAGACCGACGAACGCACCGCCATTGTCGCTCTGACCCATGATCCACGCCTGGATGACATGGCCCTGCTGACGGCGCTTGATTCCAAGGCGTTTTATGTCGGCGCGCTGGGTTCGCGGGTCAACAGTCAGAAGCGCCGGGACAATCTGCTGCAACTGGGGTTGTCGCCGCAGGCTATCGCGCGGCTGCACGGGCCGATCGGTCTGCACATCGGCAGTCATAATCCGGCGGAAATCGCCTTGTCGCTGATGGCCGAGATCGTAGCTATCAAGAATGGCGTCGAGCTCAAACAGAAAAAGCCGTTGCAGGAGAGCGTATGAGTGAGTCTGTCGGCGTCATCGTGTTGGCGGCGGGGCAGGGCAGTCGGTTCAGGCAAGTGGCGGGTGCCGACAGGGACAAGCTGCTGGCGGACTGCACAGGGCGTGACGGCGCGGTTCGTTCGGTGATTGAGCAGGTGCTGGTGAGTTTGCCGGCTGAGCTGACCAGGCGCGTGCTGGTCACCACCGAAGATCGCCCGCAGGTGATCCGCATGGCCCAGGCCTATGGTTTCGAGATCGTACTCATCGAATCCACCGGCATGGGCGACAGCATCGCGGCCGGGGTTACGGCCTGCTCGCAGTTGGACGGCTGGTTGATCGTGCTGGGAGACATGCCCTTTATCCTTCCGTCGACGGTGCAGCAGGTATTGGCGGGGATTGCCGACGACGGGATCAGTGTTCCGGTGAACGATGGCGATTATGGGCATCCTGTGGGGTTCGGGAGTACCTTCGGGCCGGGATTGATGGGGTTGTCGGGAGATCGTGGGGCCAAGCCGTTGTTTGCGTCGGCCAAGGTGGTCGAGGTGGCGGTGGACGATCCTGGGGTGTTATGGGATGTGGATGTGCCTGAGGCCTTAGTGTTCAACAGCTAGATCGCGTTTAACTGTAGGAGCGAGTTCACTCGCGATGAACGTGAGGTCGCCGCGGGGTATCAGGCTTCCCGCGTTATCGTTGACCTCCATCGCGGGCAAGCCACGCTCCCACAGGATTTGTGTCGTTCGCCATTTCCGTGAACAACACAAAACC
>NZ_JBSVXG010000103.1:0-20807 GCF_054070595.1 Pseudomonas sp. SDO55104_S430
GCCCCAGAAAATGGGACTGCTGCGCAGTCCAACGGGGGCAAGCCCCCTCGCCACAGTTAAAGCCGCCGCCACAGTCACAGTCACAGTCACAGTCACAGTCACAGTCACAGTCACAGTTATTAATTGTCATCAACCCGCCGACATCCCTCGCTACAATCTCGACGCGTTTTTCACGCCCCAGACCGTATAATGCCGACCTTTCCGACTTGTAAGAAAATCTACATCCGCTTGTAGGCTTACGCGAAGTCATCCGCACAGGCCTGCCGAGTCGGGCCGTCATCACAGGTGCCATCCATGGATTTCAACCCGCTCGATCTAGTGCTGCACCTCGATGTGTACCTCGATTTGCTGGTCACCAACTACGGGCCATGGATCTACGCGATTCTGTTTCTGGTGATCTTCTGTGAAACCGGCCTGGTGGTCATGCCCTTCCTGCCGGGCGATTCGCTGCTGTTCATCGCCGGCGCCGTTGCCGCAGGCGGCGGCATGGACCCTGTACTGCTGGGCGGCTTGCTGATGCTGGCGGCGATCATGGGGGACAGCACCAACTATGTCATCGGACGAACGGCCGGTGAGCGATTGTTCAGCAATCCGAACTCGAAAATCTTTCGCCGCGATTACCTGAAACAAACCCACGATTTCTATGAGAAGCACGGCGGTAAAACCGTGACCCTGGCGCGTTTCCTGCCCATCATTCGCACTTTTGCACCGTTCGTCGCCGGTGTCGCAAGAATGCCGTACCCCCGATTCTTCGGTTTCAGTGTACTGGGCACCATTCTCTGGGTGGGCGGCCTGGTCACCCTCGGCTTCTTCTTCGGCAACGTGCCGTTCATCAAGTCCAACCTGTCCCTGCTGGTGGTCGGCATCATCCTGCTGTCGCTGGTGCCGATGATCATCGGCGTGGTGCGCAGCCGCTTCGGCGGTTCGAACTCCAAAGCCGAAACGCGCTGATCCGCCATGTGGTCGCTCAGCGCCTGGCGACGCCGGCGCACCCTGGCCAAGTACCCGATTGCCGACGACATGTGGCTGCGGGTACGCCATCAACTGAGCTTTCTCGACGGCATCAGCGCCGCCGAAGACCGCTGGCTGCGCGAAGCCTGCGTCCTGTTTCTGGAAGATAAACACCTGACCACCCTGCCCGGTGTCGAACTGCATCAGGAACAGCGCCTGCTGCTCGCCGCCCAGGCGCAATTGCCATTGCTGCACTTGGGCGACCTGAACTGGTATCAGGGCTTTCACGAAATCGTGCTCTACCCCGACGACTTCCTCAGCCCCCAGCGCCATCGCGACGCCAGCGGCGTCGAACACGAATGGGACGGCGAACACAGCGGCGAAGCCTGGGAGCAAGGCCCGGTCATCCTCGCCTGGCCGGGTGTCGCGGCCAGCGGCGGCTGGGAAGGCTACAACCTGGTGATCCACGAACTGGCGCACAAACTGGACATGCTCAACGGCCATGCCAACGGCCTGCCGCCGCTGCATGCCGACATGCGAGTCAGCGACTGGGCCCGGGTCATGCAGCACGCCTACGACGATCTCGACCGACAACTGGAGCGCAATCCGGATGCCGAAACCGCCATCGATCCCTATGCGGCAGAAAATCCCGCCGAGTTCTTCGCCGTCACCAGCGAATACTTCTTCAGTGCCCCGGATCTGCTGCACGAGGCGTATCCGCAGGTGTATGAACAACTCAAACTGTTCTATCGCCAAGACCCGCTGGCGCGTCTGCAGCAACTTCTGGCCGAGGATCCGGTCTACAGGGCCCACGACTAAAGTCTACACGACCTCTGGTACATGGCGTCGACACAGGAATGTGCCTATAATCGCCGCCACTTTTTGGTCAACTACGGGGGCATCGCCCAATGAGCTACAGCAAGATTCCGGCTGGCAAAGACCTGCCGAACGACATCTACGTCGCGATCGAGATTCCGGCCAACCACGCGCCGATCAAATACGAAATCGACAAAGACAGCGATTGCCTGTTCGTTGACCGTTTCATGGCCACCCCAATGTTCTACCCGGCCAACTACGGTTACATCCCGAACACGCTGGCTGACGACGGTGACCCCCTCGACGTGCTGGTCGTGACTCCTTACCCGGTTGCTCCGGGTTCGGTGATCCGCGCGCGTCCAGTCGGCATCCTGAACATGACCGACGACGGCGGCGGCGATGCCAAGGTTGTTGCAGTTCCTCACGACAAGCTGTCCCAGCTGTACGTCGACGTGAAGGAATACACCGACCTGCCACCACTGCTGATCCAGCAGATCGAGCACTTCTTCGCGAACTACAAGGATCTCGAGAAAGGCAAGTGGGTCAAGATCGAAGGCTGGGACGGCGCAGACGCCGCTCGTGCTGCGATCACCAAGTCGGTTGCTGCCTATAAAGGCTAAGAGCAGCTGCAAGCTTTTAGCTGCAAGCTCCAAGTAAAAAAACCCCGGTGATCCGGGGTTTTTTGTGGGCGCAGGAAAAGTGTTTTAAATGGCTTTTTAAACGCCTTGTTTAAGTAAGTCCGGCTTAGTGGTTTTCTGTTTAAAAATCCTCAAACACGTCTTACATTCGGTCGTAAATTTCCCTCGTAATTTGAACGCGGCGTTTATTCAAAGGCTTTTGACGCGCCAGTAGACTCGCGTTCATGAAAAAGAACACTAGCGGACCCCGCTTCAAAGCGCTCCTCGGGATAGCGAACATCACGACTACCGGGTTTGCCGAGTTTCTGAACACGGCCCCGCAGAATGTCCATAACTGGTACACCCGCGGTGTGCCCGCTCACTACATGGAAGAAGTCGCGAGAAAGCTGTCGATCAACAGTGAATGGCTGAAAACAGGTGAAGGTCCCAAGGACGCCCGACACCTGCGCCTGCACGACGAGTCTGGCAACGTCTTCGACGCCCAGGCCATTCGCGGTGTCTATACGGTCATCGAACCCACCGACATCGACCTGCCCCTCTACAAGGAAACCACCACGGCCCCCGGCTCCGGCAAAACCCACGTCATCGAAGACCCGGGCCAATCCGTGCGCCTGCCCCGCAGCTACCTCGATTCATTGGAAATCAGCCACGCCGACGCCATCTGCGCGCACATGATCGGCAACAGCATGGCCGAACGCATCGAAGACGGTTCCATCATCGCCATCGACCGCGGCCTGACCCAGATTGTCGATGGCGAAATCTACGCCATCGAACACGACGGCATGCTGCGCATCAAATACCTGCACCGAATGCCGGGAAACGCGCTGCGATTGCGCAGCCATAATCGCGAACAATACCCGGACGAGATCTTCCGGGCAGGCCAGATCGAAGAGCAGAACATCAAGGTAATCGGCTGGGTGTTCTGGTGGTCGACGCTGAACAAACGCCGACCGGAGATCCCCTTTCTGTGAAAGCGCTTTTCTGTAGCAGCTGGCGAAGCCTGCGTCCGGCTGCGCAGCAGTCGTAAACCCTATGCTTGCGGTCTATCTGACACACCGCGACCACCGATTTCACGACTGCTTCGCAGCCGGACGCAGGCTTCGCCAGCTGCTACATAAGTCCACTGCGCACGCCAAACTGGGAATTCACTCAAAAAATCAGTATGATGCGCCCCACATTTGCGCATCGACCCGCCAAGACGGCTCAGATCGCACCGACAAGGCAGATGACTTTCTCGCCAAGTCCCACAGCCGGACGCAAGATCCGGATGTACGTTTTAAAGGCTGGCGAGGTTTACCAAAAATGAACCAAGCCAGTCCCCAAGAAGCCGGCCACAAGCCGGCTTTTTAATGCCTGAAAGAAAGCCATCCAATCAAAGCCTCAGGCGTTTGTTCTGATTGAAGGGGAGCATGTGTACCCACGGAAATTGTCTCGGCAGTGATGGGACTTTTACCTCGTTATTACTTATTCCCCAACAACAAGGCACCAATTTCCAACGCCTGTCTCAGCATGCCCCTCACGGATAACTAAACGACTTCACCAACGTCAACTCCCCCACCGCCCGCATCGGCACCAGAAACGTCTCCATCTTTTCACTCGGCGTCCCCTCTTCCGTAATCACCGTCACCTGCGCCGTTGTCAGCGGCTGCACCGCATCCTCCTGCCCTTCTTCATCACTGCGATACCCGCCGCCGAAGTAATTCACATACACCAGGTACTGCCCCTTGATCGGCGCAGGCATGGCGAAGATTTCCGGGCCGTAGCCGGTGGTGACGTCGACGTCGAGGGCGGCGCCGTTCGGGGCGGTGCGGTCGCCGTACCAGATGTGGGCGCCGTCGGGGGTGATGAGGTGCAGGTCCAGGTCGGTGCCGTCGCTGTCCCAGGCCAGCAGGACGCGCAGTTTTGCCGGGGTTGCGCCGCCGCTGGTGTTGAGGAATTGCGTGCGATGGCGTTGCTGGCCGTCGGGGCTGCGGACTTCGACGCTGTTGCTGCCGTTGGGGAAGGAGAACGGGCGGTCGAAACGTCCGGCGGGGTCGATTTTCAGGGGCATGCTGACGCCGTTGACGATCAGTCGGCCGGGGTCGTTGTTCTTCGGGGTGGCCTTGATCTGACCGCTGATGCGTGCGGTGTTGGCCTGGCCGGCGGGGGTGTTCACCGAGGAGGCCGGGTAGTTGACGGTCTGGCGGAAGCTTTCGCCCTCGCCTTCGGGCGCGCCGGTACGCCAGCCGCCGACCGGGGTGTCGAGTTTGACGCCGTCTGCCGCCATCGCCGGCGAGAGTGCGGCAAACGTGCAGAGCAACAGCAAGACCTGTGGAAAACGATGTGTCATGGGTTATTCCAGCAAAAGGTGGCGGGCGAGGCCTTCGATGTAGGTTTCGTCCTGGCCGTTGGGATGGGCTTCGAAGGCCAGATGCAAATACTCGTGTGTCAGGTCGAGACGGTCCTGCAGCGACAGCACGCCACGCACGTAGATTCGCTGACGCTCGCGGTCGACATACGGCCGGCCGAACGCCAAGCGGCAGACGGCGAAGGTGCTGACTTCGTTGTAGCCGGTTTCGCTTTCGAGTCGGGGACGCCAGCCGCGCCGCTGTTTTTGCAACCAGTCCTGTGCGGTGGGCAAGGCTTCGCAGGAGGCCACCGGATTGCCCCAACGACTCAGGCTTGCTCGCGGGTAAGCGTGCAGCAGGATGGCGTCGTAGCGCTGGCCGGCATTAGCCTGCTCCACGGCTTGCTGCCAGGACAGCTTGTCCGGGCCGGGTTGATCGGAGTGGTAAGTGACGTCGCTGCCGGCCAGCACCAGATCGCTGGTCCAGGCCGCCACGTCGCGCGCCTCAACACTGGCCGGGCG
Source organism: Pseudomonas sp. SDO55104_S430 (assembly GCF_054070595.1). NCBI lineage: Bacteria > Pseudomonadati > Pseudomonadota > Gammaproteobacteria > Pseudomonadales > Pseudomonadaceae > Pseudomonas > Pseudomonas sp. SDO55104_S430. The sequence continues at coordinate 5,254 of NZ_JBSVXG010000103.1, forward strand.
TGGTGCGACCCGCTGACGCTGGCTGCTGTCATCGATGCTCAGGCAGTCCCCATTGCGCGTGGCGTTTTGCAAAAGATAGGTGCGGATCGCCACGGCCAGGGCTTTGGCGGCTTCGGCAGGCTCGGGAGTGGCTTCGCGTTGCAGCACGCGGGCGACGTATTCCTCGCGATCCAGGCGGGCGACGAGTTTGTCCTTGAGCAAATACAGCTCACCGTCACTGTGGATATCGAGTTGGTTGCGGTTGGCGAACTCCACACGATAGTCACCACGCAACGGCCCCGAAGACACCTGCTCACCACCCGAAAGCACCCGTTTGAGCGGATATCGGGAAAACAGGCTGACCTCGACACATCGCCCCGCATCGACAGGCCATTGCACAGGCACGACCGTCGACAGCGCTTGTGCGTAATCACGCAAAACCCGCTGACTGGTGCCGCGTCCACCCGCCCAGATCGGCGTGCCGTCCACGGTCCAGCCGGCGAAACCACCCTGGCGCGAAGCTGCGTCCTGATCCCCCAACCAGCTCCAGGTTTTCACCCGCAGGCGGCTACCGAGTTCGCCCACCACGTTCCCGTCGGCAGCGCTCAACACCACATCGAGCAGCACTCGCCGAGCCTGATCCTGCGCTGGCATCGTTGCCAGCATGCGCAGCAACTCCGCCACCGGCACCCGTGTCGCCGGCTGCAACGAAGGCAAGTTCTGCAGCCACTGCGGTGCCTGCCGCGCCTGCCAATACGCCTGCCACTCCGTAGCAGAAATCCCCAGACGCACCGGCTCGAAATACAACCCGCAGGACTTCACCAGTGCCTGATCACGCTCGATCTTGCCGCCCGCGGTGCAGCAATAGACTTCCTCTTTCGACTGCCCGCGACATTCATAAGCCGGCTCACGCGCCCCGGTGTCCACCAGCCAGGCGTAGACGAACAGCTTCCACACGCTGCCCAACGGTGCCTGCAAAGCCTCCGGCAGCGGTTCGCGGGACAGCAGTTGCGTCCGGTTCAAAGTCAGCAGTTCATCCTTGAAGGCCAGACGCAAAGGCTCGTCCTGCGCCATCGTCAGCGCAGGTATCAAACACAGCAAGCCGCAGACCAGAGCCCGAAACATGTCAGTGGACCGTCACCTGACCGAGCGCCGGTTTCTGCTCCTGGGCCTGATGTTGCGGCGCATACACCTGGGTGAAACGCACCGGCGGCAGGTTGAACTGGCCCTTCTGCGAGAAGCGCACCAGATGCCGCAGGCGCAATTCGCCGCTCAACGCATCCACCGGCACCGCATAGGCCAGTTGCCCCGGCTCGAAGCGGGCCTTTTCCAGGGCCGTCGGCTCGGTGCCCGCCTTGCCCATCAACTTGATGCCCCAGGTGGTGCGCTCAACGTCGGCACCCGGCGGCAGCGGCACTTCAAGCAGGCCGTAACGCAACGGTTTCGCCGCCTTGCTGGTGAGGATCACTTCGTCCAGATACAGGCTGTCGCTGGACAGCGGCGTGGTGCCGACCGGTTCGAGCTTGAAGGTGAAGGCCTCATCGCCCGGCACCAGCCGCGACAGGCGACGGGTGACTGTCACGGGCAGCGGATCAACCGACGGCTGACGGGTCTGGAAGCTCAATGCCGCGCGCAGCGGACGCTCCTGCGCGCCGCTCACCGACAACACCGAAGGCACCGACGAAGCCCCCTGCCAGACCCAATACATCTCACCGCTGTCACCGTACTTTTTCTTCCAGCCTTCACCCGGCGCCAGCGCGATGGTCGGCGAGGCTTGCTCGATGCTGCGTTGCAACCAGGTCAGCGCCAACGCGCGCTCCAGGGTCGATTGTTGCGGCAGCAGCCGTTGCAGCAACGCCGCCGCGCGGGCCTGATCCAAAGGCTGCAGCGACAGGTTCAGCGCCTCGGCAAACGGCTGCGAGCTGACCGTCAGTCGCTGTTGCGCATCCGCCAGCTGCCGATTGAACGCCTCCGGCAGAGTCACTTTGGCCTGACGCGCCAGGGAAGCGGTCAACACCCGTGCTGCGGCCAGACCGAGCGCCGAATCCGGGTCAGCCATCACCAGGCTATCCCCATCTGACTCCATCACATTCGCGGCACTGCCCTCGCCGGCTTTCGCCAGATCGTCCATCAAGCCGCTGAGCAACGTATTCACCGGCAACTGCATCTGCCGGGCAAACGACAGGATCAGCGCGCGCTGCAACAGCGGCGTGTTTTTCGCCTGCTTGGCGTAGACCTCCAGCACCCGCAGCCAATGCTCCGGCGGCAGGTTCAGTTCCAGCACCTTGCTGGCGTGCCAGTCCGCGTAATAGGCGTAGGCGGTGAGGAACGCATCCGGCTCGCCGTCCATGCCCCACCAGGTGAAGCTCGCCGACGGCCCGGCCATCTGCACCAGGCGCAGGCGGCTGTTCTGCATGATCAGGCGCAGGCGATCGCGGATCTGCGGGTTCGTCGACAGCGCTGGATAGGCGATGCTCAGCGGCAGCAACTGGCTGGCGGTCTGTTCGACGCCGCCGTACGGGTAGCCCAGCAGGTCATCCAGCGCCGAGCGGAACAGCGTTTGCGGGCTGTCATCCAGGCGCAGGCGGATATCACTCGCGTCTGCCGGCAGGCTCAGCGGCGTGTCACCGCTGGCCACGTCCAGACTTTGGGTTTGCGTGACTTGCCAGCCTTCACCGGTCGCAGTCAGGTGTACGGCCAGGGCATCGGCGGTCTTGCCATCCTGCACGAGTTCGGCGGTCCATTCGCCTGAGGCCAAGGCAAACGCCGGCAGCGGGATGTAGTTGATGCCACTGTTGAGCGTCACGGGAATCCGCTGTTCGGCACCGGCGTAGTGGGTCACCAGCTCCGCCTTGACCGGGCTTTCCGATTGGCTGAAGGCAAACACGCCCAGATCCGGTTTATCGCCCGCGCGAAATTTGCTCGGCCCGCTCCACTTCAGATACAGCGGTTTTTCCGAGCGCACGAACTGCTTCTTCTGCCCGACCTGACCGTCATCGGCGATGGCCCGGGCGGTGATGCGCCAGCGGGTCAGCGAGTCCGGCATCTTGAAGGTGAAGCGGGTTTTGCCATTGGCATCGGTCAGCAGCTCCGGTTGCCAGGCGGCGGTGTCGACGTCTTCGCGACGCGGCCGCTCCAGCACTTTCACTCCACGCTCGCTGCGGTTGGCCTTGCCCGGTGCGCCGGGGCTGCCCGGCAGCGCGACGTCGTAGCTGATGAACGACAAACTGGCGCTGGTGCGCACGTTGTTGCGCCGCGGGTGATAGAAGAACTGGTCGATGGTCGGCGCCACTTCCGGCTGCAGCGCGTAGACCATTTCGTCGACCACGCTGACCGTCAGATGCGCGGGCACCGGCTTGCCGGCGAACTGCGTGGTCAGGTCCACGGTCACCGTGTCGCCGGGTTGATAGGTGTCCTTGTCGGTGGCGATGGCCACGTCGATCTGCGGCGTGATCACCTTGATCCCGGCATTCTGAAAGCTGTACTGCCCGCCCTTGGTGTAGAGCACCGAGAACGTCAGGTTCGGCGTGAAGCTGTCTTTCACCGGGATGCGTGCGCGGTACTGAGTGTCGCTGAGCTTTTCCATCTTCAGCCAGTCGCCGCCTTTGGACAGCAACGCCGTGGCTTCGACCTTGTCCCGCTCCAGCGACAGCAGCGCATCGCTGACCGGCTCAGGAAAAGTGATCAGCGCCAGCGCTTCATCGCCCGCCTTGTACTCGGTTTTGTCGAGGACGATTTCCACCGTGCCCGGCACCGCCTTCACACCTTCGCCGGTGACCGAGTGCCCGGTCGCGCCAAGGGTTCGGCCGTGCTCATCGCGCAGCGTCAGGTTGTAAGTACCCGGGCGATCGAAGGCCAGGGTGAAGCCCTTGTCGCTGGCCGTCAGCTTGCCTTCACCGGTGCTCTGGTCTTCCAGGCGCACCCAGCCGTAGCTGCTCGGCACGACCGCTTGGGCCTGCTCGTTTTCATTGGCGAAGCTGAAGACGACCTTGTCGCCCACCGCGCTGAAGCGCTGGGGTGCGCTCAGGCGGAAGTTCGCGGCGCCACGGTCGATGAGGATTTCCTTGGTGGTCTTGACCCGATAGGCCGCGCCATCGCTGGCAAAGACCGTGAGCATGTAGCGGCTCGGTTTCTCCGCCGCCGGCAGGTCGAGGGTGGCGTTGCCCTTGGCGTCGGTGGTCAGTTCAGTGCTGGTCAGCTCCACCGGGAATTGCCCCAGATACTGCAGCTCGTTATCCACCATCGACAGTTGCTGAGCCCGCAGGCTCAGGCTGAGTTTGGCGTTGGCCACCGGCTTGCCGTCCGGGTACAGCAGCACCAGATTGCCCTTCACCGGTTCGCCGGTGCGGTAGTCCTGCTTGGCCAGGTTCAGGGAAATCTCGAAGTGCGGCTTGATGTATTCGGCCACGCGGAAGGCACTGCTGTAGGCCTGATCCTTGTAGTTGAAACGCAACTCGTAGCCACCGGCCACGGCGTTTTCCGGCAACTGGAAACGGCCCTGGGTACCGGCCTTGGAGTCGAGTTTCAGGTCCAGGCTTTGCAGCGCCGTGCCCGTCGCATCCAGTACGGTCACGTTGACATCGGCCGCCGCGGGCTGCACCGAATCCCGGGCATTCTTGAATTCGCGACCGACGATTTTCAGCGACACCCAATCCCCCGGCCGATACAGCGGCCGGTCGGTGAAGGCATAGAGTTTGGTGTCGTAGATTTCGCTGTCGTAGTAGAAGTTTTCCGAGACGAACACCCCGCCCTCTTCGTCCTCGCCGATCACGAACGAACGCTCGGGGCTGACGTGTTTCAGGCGCAGCAAACCGTCGGCATCGGTGGCACCACTGCTCATCACGCCCAGGCCATCGGTCCACAGCACATTGACCTTGGGCACCGAACTGCCCTCGTGTTTACGCGCAGCCCACACCAGCAGTTCATCGCCAGCAATCTTGCTCACAGCCACGGTGTTGGACACGAAGACCATGGTGGTCGCGCGGTATTTGCCGATCAGCGCTTCCACCAGATACAGGCCCGGCTTGAGCTGGCCCAACGGGATATAGACGTTGCCCGGCGCGACGCTGACGAACTCACTGGAAGAACCGGCCAGGTTCACTCCCGGCGGTGGCTGGATCGGCTTGGCTTCCCACAACGGATAGCGGAACTGACTGACCACCGGCAGGCCCGGAATCAGTGCGAATTGCGGCTGTGCGTCGTAGGGCGTTGGCGCGGCCATGGCCTCGCCCATCTTCAGTTCCGGGACTTCCTCGGTGACTTGTTTACGCGACTCGTAGGAAAACGCCCGCTGCATCACCCGACGGGATTTGCGGTACCAGTTGTCCCACAGATAGGCCAAGGTGTTGGACAGGCCCTCGCCCTTGAACTGGCCGTCGCTGACCACCCGGTGCAGGTTCTTCTGGCGCTTGAGGAAATCCAGCGGCTTGTCGATGCGATAGACGCGGATGTCCGCGCCGCCGTAAGGCTCCATGCGAAACCGACGGTAGTCGCGACCGGGGGCTTCCAGGCGCACCATCGCCTGTTCGTCGCTGGCGAAACTGCTGTCGGCCAGCAGAAAAAAGCTCTCGCCGGCCACTGGCGCATAGCCGCTCGGCTCGACCGTGTCTTCGGCGCGGCTCGCGGAAAACGGCAGCAACAGCAGCAACAACAGAGGCAGAAGACGCAACATGCGGGCACCGATCATTGGGAGAGAAAATTCAGTCGATAAACGCCGATGAAGTTGGGGTTGGCGGCATCGGGTATCCATCGGGTGTCCTTCCATGTCATGAGTTGTTGCAGGCTTGCCGAACGCATGCCGTTGTCTGTGGGAGTGGTGGTGCCGGTGTGATAAGCGATGTAGCGGCCCATCCAGATCATCAGGTGCTGGTCATCGCCCTGATCGAAAAACATCAGGTCGCCAGGGCGGGCCTGGGCCACGTCACGGCCGACCAGATGGCTGTTGAACTGGATCAGCTTGATGGCGTTGACGTACGGCCCGACCTTGCCGCCGCCCTGTTGCCACTGCTGGGCGAGGCCGCGCTGGGCATCGCTGAGTTGCAACTCCGGCGGCAGGTAGCGATTGAACAGGCCGTTGCTGCGCAGCCATTTATCGTCGTGGACTTTCAGTGCTTCGTTGGCGGCGAAACGCACCAGCCCCGCGCAATCCTGCTGATACCAGCGCGGGCTCGGGCCCTGGCTCAGTTGCTCCTGGGCGATGCGCACGAACCAGGCGCGGAACACCTGGGATTGCTGCACATCCAGCGCCGGAGTTTCGACGGCCAGGGCTTGCCCCGCCATCAACAGCGCGAGCAGGCCGAGGATTCGCATCGATTGGCTCACAGCGCTTTCCACGCCAGCGGCAGCCATTGCCAGTGGCCGTCCGGCTCACTGCCTTCGGGCAGGGTCAGGGCGTATTTGCCGTAGCCGCCGAGGGTGCGCAGTTTCGGGATCAGGTAGGTCTGCGCGGCGTTGTAGAACACCGGCTCCATGTCCTGCGGCAGGCTGTCGAGAGTTTCCTGCTGCATCAGCTGCGCCATGGAATCGGGGCCGAAATAGATCGGCATCAGCAGCTCCTTGGGCACCACGTCGGCCATGGGCGGGAAGCGTTTGTCGAGGGTGCCGAGGGCTTTGTCCACCAGCTTGTCGTCGAGGGAAAAGACCAGGGTCGAGCCGTGCCGCGCCAGGCTCACGCGCATGAAGGCCTTGCCGCTGATCGCGTCGGGGTTCTCGGCATCCTTGGCCTTGTAGGGGCCGAAGTTGGAGCTGACCTGGCGCTGCCATTGATGGGTCTGGCCTTCCTGCTTCTCCACCACGGGGAACGCGTGTTCGTCGACCTTGGCTTCGTAGGCGCCCACCATCGAACCGAACAGCTTGCCCAGATCACCATCGAGTTTTGCGCTGTCCTTGTCATTCAGGCTGGCCACCAACAACGGCGTGTACAACCGCGAATCGGCGTACCAGCACAGGCCCGCCGCGCCGGCCATGTGTTCAGTCATCGCTTCGGCCGCGGACGCTTCGGCACCGAGTTTGACCAGCAGGGGTTGCTGTTGCTCGGCCGCCAGCGGCAAGGCCACGCAGGCGCTGGCGCCCATGGGCATGGCCTGCCAGATCGGCTTGAAATCGAAGTCCGGCTGGTTATCCAGCTCGTCCATGGCCAGGAAGCTGTGCCAGCCCTTGTCGTCCATGTCGAAACGCAGGCCGGCGAAGTTCGGGATGAACCGCTGGTAACCCATGGCCAGCACACTGGCATTGACCGACAGCCGCTGCTTGACCTCCGGCGCCCGGGCTTGCAGGCCGAAGGCTTCGGGGAACAGTTTGTCGCCGTTGAGCAGTGCGGCGAGAGCTTGCGGCGAAACGCTGCCGGATTGCTGCTCGGCGCCGCTTTGTGCATCGTAGAATTTGGCTGGATTCGACAGCACCACCAACTTGTCGCCATGGGAGGCAAACAGCAGCGCACGGCCGGCGTTGTAGGTGAGCTGATAAAGCGCCACGTCATCGGCGCCGACTTTCAGGTCGGCGATCTTGCTCAGTTGCGAATCATCCAGCGCCACTTTCGCCAGCGGCTCCAGCACCTTGGCCAGGCCGCCACGATCCATTACCAGCAGGAAATCCCGCAGTCGCCCATCCGCACCGCGCCACAGGGCAATGTCGGCCGGCTGATCGAACAGTTGCTCGATCAGCGTGTCCTGCAATTTCAGGTCATGTTCGTAAATGATTCGCCGCAGGCTGCCGATCAAACCCAAGCGATCGGCGTGGGTTTCGTAATAGAAGACGAAATCCTCGGTCAGGGTTTCCTTGAGGAACGGCACCGTCAGCAGGTCCTTGGGCAATTGGCTCAGGGAACGGGTTTCCAGCAAACCGTCGGGGCGGCTCATGCCGAGCTTTTCCGCCGCCAGCTGCGGCGCCGGCTCTTTGTGCTTTTGCATGAACCAGCCCATGCCGGCGGCCACGCCCGCGACCAGGCACAGTCCGACCACAATGGCTGGCCAACGGCGGGAAGGTTTGACGCCTGGGGTTGGTGCGACCGGGGCTGCGGTGTTTTCACTCATGTTCAAAAAGCTCGGCAGTTCATCCGTGAAGCGGGATGCTTAATAGTTGAAAGTCTTGACCAGCAGCAGGTCGCCGATGGCGCGCAAGGGCACGATGAAGGTCTCGCGTTTTTCGTCGACGGTGTTTTCGTTGAGCACCAGGTTGATTTGCGAGGTGATCACCTCGTTCTGGTTGCTGGCCTCATCGAAGTTATAGCCGCCGTTGCCGAAGTTGCCCCAATAGTTCACGTAAACCAGATAGGTGCCACGCAGCGGCGCGGTCATGGTGAACATCTCGGGACCGGGGCCATCGACGCCGTCCGGGTCCAGGCCACCACCGTTGCTCATCGCCGGCCGCGCCCAGAACGCATGCTGGCCGTCGGGGGTGATGATGTGCAGGTCGAGTTCGGCTTTCGGGTCGTCCCAACCCAGCACCACGCGAATCCGCGCCGGCGTGCGCAGGTTGTTGGCTTCATAGAATTGCACGCGCTTGAGCGACTGCCCTTCGGCGCTGCGAACCTCGACGCTGTTGGAACCGGCGCCGAACGCATAGGGCCGGGCGAAACGCCCCTGCTCGTCGGTGTACAGATTCAGCGGATTGCCGTTGACCGCCAGGGTGTGTGGCCCGCGCTGGGTGCCGAGGGCCTTGAGCTGGCCCTGGATCATCGTGCGATTGCGCTGCACACCCCGGTCGATGGGCGGCGTGGGATAAGCCACCTGGGGGTTTTCCGTGCGATCGAGCAACCCGTTGAAGCGCCAGCCACCCACCGGCTCCGACAACTCGGCCGCCGGCGCGGCCATGGCTGGCGCACAGGCCAAATTGATCAGCAGCAAAAGAAATGAACGCATGTGACGCCTCCTGCCATGCCTGACGAAACCTTGCGCCTGATCCTCGGCGCGTTACAGATGCGGATACTGCGTTTCGTCTGAAATACCCGCGACTGCCGGGTCATCAATGGCGCGAAGGGTAGTCATTCGGGTGGTTTTTAACAATCGGATACATCTGTAAATGAGACTGAGATTACGGTGACAGGTGGACGATGAGCCGAATACGCGTCATATTCGGCTCACCAAGTGAGCCGAATAAGATGCATATTCGGCTCACACACTGGAGAGTAATGTACTCATGACAACCGACTGGATCTGGCAACAACCCGACTGGCCGAACTTCACATGGCAGGCCGAACGCCTTGCGCCGCTGCTGCGCGAGTGTGTTCAGGCCCAGGGCCAGTTGATGGGCATGACCGGGTCAGTCGGCAATTCCCTGAGCGCGCAAAGCGAACTGGATGCGCTGCTACAGAACATCGTGACTTCCTCAGCGATCGAGGGGGAGCAGTTGAATGTTGGTTCGGTGCGTTCGTCATTGGCACGACGACTGGATCTGGAGTCGGCCGAGGGCGATAAAGTCAGCCCACGCAGCGAGGGCCTGGCGCAGTTGCTGCTCGACGCCACCCGGCATTTCGCCGAGCCTCTGACACTCGAACGGCTGTTGAACTGGCATGAATGGCTGTTTCCTGATCAGCACACGGACTTCGCGGCCCGCTCGATACGGGTGGGAGCCCTGCGCGGCGATGAGCCGATGCAAGTGGTTTCGGGACGACTCGACCGGCCGACCATCCATTTCGAGGCGCCACCTCGTCCGGGACTCGAACAGCAACTGGCGACTTTTCTCGACTGGTTTGCCGCCAGCCGGAATCAGCCTGACCTTGATCCCCTGCTCAGGGCGGGTATCGCTCATTTCTGGTTCGTCACACTGCACCCTTTCGACGACGGCAACGGTCGCCTCACACGCACCATCACTGACCTGGCACTGGCGCAGGGCGAGGCTCAGGCGATCCGTTTCTATGCCATGTCGGCGAGCATCCTCGACGATCGCGCAGGCTACTACCGGGTCTTGGAAAGCAGCCAGAAAGCCACGCTGGATATCAGCCAATGGCTGGAGTGGTTTCTGCAAACCCTGTTGCGCAGCCTGCAGCAGGCGATGGCGCAGATCGAGTCTGTGCTGGGCAAGGCGCGTTTCTGGCAAGCGCACCGGGAATCCGCGCTGACGGCAGAGCAGACCAAAGTGCTCAATCGCTTGCTCGATGGCGGAGAACGGGGATTCGAAGGTGGGATCAGCGCGGCGCAGTATCAGGCGGTGGCGAAGGTGTCCAAGGCCACCGCGACCCGGCATCTGGCCGAACTGCTGGAAAAGGGTTGCCTGAAACGATTGCCGGGCGGCGGACGCAGCACTCGCTATGAAATCCGCTATCCCGAAGCGTAACGAGGACCCCGCTCATTTGCCCATAAACCCCCTATCTGCTAGTGTCGCGCCGGTTTAACGTCTACCGGAAATCGCCGCCATGGCCCGCAAAAAAGCTGCACTGGATTTCGAACAGTCCCTCGCTGACCTGCAAACGCTGGTGGAGCGTCTGGAGAATGGTGAATTGTCGCTGGAAGACTCGCTGACCGCTTTCGAGCAGGGCATCGGGCTGACTCGCGATTGCCAGGCGGCGCTGGCCCAGGCCGAGCAGAAGGTGCAAGTGCTGCTCGAGCGTGATGGCGAGTTGGCCGAGGAACCCTTCGACGCGGATCAACCAGAATGATTGCAGCGTACTCGGCAGCCAGTCAGGCCCGTGTCAATGCGGCCCTGGAGACTCTCTTCACCGCGCCCAGCCCTGAACTGGCGCGTCTTTACGAAGCCATGCGCTACAGCGTGATGAACGGTGGCAAGCGCGTGCGTCCGCTGCTGGCCTACGCCGCGTGCGAAGCGCTGGGCGGCAGGGCCGAGCAAGCCAACGGCGCGGCCTGTGCAGTGGAATTGATCCACGCCTACTCGCTGGTGCACGACGATCTGCCGGCCATGGACGACGACGATCTGCGTCGCGGCCAGCCGACCACCCACAAGAAATTCGATGAAGCCTGCGCGATTCTCGCCGGCGACGGCTTGCAGAGCATGGCTTTCAGCGCCCTGCTCGACCCGCGTCTGAGCGACGCCGACGCGCAGATTCGCCTCGATATGGTCACCGCTCTGGCCCAAGCCGCAGGCCCGGCGGGCATGGTCGGCGGCCAGGCCATCGACCTCGGCTCGGTCGGCCTCAAGCTCGATCAGAAAGCCCTCGAATACATGCACCGGCACAAGACCGGTGCGCTGATTGAAGTCAGCGTCAAGCTCGGCGCCCTGGCCAGTGGCCGCGCCGAGAAGGATGAACTCAAGTCCCTGAAGACTTATGCGCTGGCCATCGGTCTGGCGTTCCAGGTGCAGGACGACATTCTCGACGTCGAAAGCGATACCGCCACCCTGGGCAAACGCCAGGGCGCCGACATCGCGCGCGACAAGCCGACCTATCCGGCCTTGCTCGGTCTGGACGCTGCCAAGGCCTACGCCCTGGAACTGCGCGATCAGGCCCTGCATGCGCTGCGACCGTTTGACGCGGCCGCCGAACCCCTGCGCGATCTGGCCCGTTATATCGTCTCGCGCCGCAACTGAAGGCGTATCCGCCAAAAAAGACCAACGCGTGGGCAGGGACCGATGCATCAGGTAAACTGCCGCATCTTTTATACCTATAACGATTCGCCTGATGCCCACGACGTTTCATGAGATTCCCCGCAAGCGCCCGACCACGCCCCTGCTGGACCGCGCGAACACGCCGGACGGCCTGCGCCGGTTAGGCGAAGCCGAGCTGGAAACCCTGGCCGATGAGTTGCGCCTGGAATTGCTCTACACGGTCGGTCAGACCGGTGGGCATTTCGGTGCCGGCCTGGGCGTGATCGAGCTGACCATCGCGTTGCACTACGTTTTCGACACCCCGGACGACCGGCTGGTGTGGGACGTGGGGCATCAGGCCTACCCGCACAAGATCCTCACCGATCGCCGCGCGCGCATGGGCACCCTGCGCCAGAAAGACGGCATCGCCGCTTTCCCGCGTCGCTCCGAGAGCGAGTACGACACCTTTGGCGTCGGCCACTCCAGCACCTCGATCAGCGCTGCGCTGGGCATGGCCATTGCCGCCCGCCTGCAGAACAGCGATCGCAAGGCCATCGCGGTGATCGGCGACGGCGCCCTGACCGCGGGCATGGCGTTCGAAGCGCTGAACCATGCGCCGGAAGTGGACGCCAACATGCTGGTGATCCTCAACGACAACGACATGTCGATCTCGCGCAACGTCGGCGGCCTCTCGAACTATCTGGCGAAAATCCTTTCCAGCCGCACCTACGCAAGCATGCGCGAAGGCAGCAAGAAAGTGCTGTCGCGACTGCCCGGCGCCTGGGAAATCGCCCGCCGCACCGAAGAATACGCAAAAGGCATGCTGGTCCCCGGCACGCTGTTCGAAGAGCTGGGCTGGAACTACATCGGCCCGATCGACGGCCATGACCTGCCGACCCTGATCGCCACCCTGCGTAACATGCGTGACCTCAAAGGCCCGCAGTTCCTGCACGTGGTCACCAAGAAAGGCAAAGGCTTCGCCCCCGCGGAAGTCGACCCGATCGGTTACCACGCCATCACCAAGCTCGAACCCCTGGACGCCCCGGCCGCCGCGCCGAAGAAAGCCAGCGGCCCGAAATACTCCGGCGTGTTCGGCGAATGGCTGTGCGACATGGCGGCGGTCGATCCGCGCCTGGTCGGCATCACTCCGGCGATGAAGGAAGGCTCCGACCTGGTGGCCTTCAGCGAGCGCTATCCGTCGCGCTACTTCGATGTGGCGATTGCCGAGCAGCACGCCGTGACCCTCGCCGCCGGCATGGCCTGCGAAGGCGCGAAACCGGTGGTGGCGATCTATTCGACCTTCCTGCAGCGCGGCTACGACCAACTGATTCACGACGTGGCGGTGCAGAACCTCGACGTGCTGTTCGCCATCGACCGCGCCGGTCTGGTGGGCGAAGACGGCCCGACCCACGCCGGCAGCTTCGACCTGTCGTTCCTGCGTTGCATCCCCGGCATGCTGGTGATGACCCCAAGCGACGAAAACGAGCTGCGCAAGATGCTCACCACTGGTCACCTCTACGAAGGTCCGGCGGCGGTGCGTTACCCGCGCGGCAGCGGCCCGAATGCGACCATCGAGAAAGACCTCGAACCGATCGAAATCGGCAAGGGCGTGGTTCGCCGCCAGGGCAGCAAAGTTGCCCTGCTGGTGTTCGGCGTGCAACTGGCCGAGGCGCTGAAAGTCGCCGAGACGCTGGATGCGACCGTGGTCGACATGCGTTTCGTCAAACCCCTGGACGAAGCGCTGGTACGCGAAATCGCCGCCGGTCACGAGCTGCTGGTGACCATCGAAGAGAACGCGATCATGGGCGGCGCCGGTAGCGCGGTCAGCGAGTTCCTGGCTCGGGAGAACATCCTCAAGTCGATGCTGAACCTGGGGCTGCCGGACAGCTATGTCGAGCATGCGAAGCCTGCGCAGATGCTGGCGGAGTGCGGGCTGGATGAAGCCGGTATCGAAGCCGCGATTCGTCAGCGCCTGCAATTGCTGAACATCTAAACGCAATCCCCTGTGGGAGTGGGCGTGCGCGCGAAAGCGGTGTGTCAGTCAACGTTTTTGTCGACTGTTTCACCGCCTTCGCGAGCAAGCCCGCTCCCACATTTGATTTGTGTACACCAAAAGCATCAACGGATTTGTCGATGAAACTCTCCCCCCTCGCCCTGACGCTGACCCTTCTGCCGTCGGGCCCACTGCTGGCCGACAGCTTCGAACGCGATCAGGCCCTGAAACTGCCCGATGTGCTGATCAGCGCCAACCGCCAGGTCGAAGCGCGCAACGACAGCAGCGCCGCCAACACTGTCTTCACCCGCGAAGACATCGATCGCCTGCAACCGAACAGCGTCACCGATCTGCTGCGCCGGGTGCCGGGGGTGCAAGTCGCGCAAACCGGTGGGCGCGGCAGTTTGCCGGGCGTTTTCATTCGCGGCACGCAATCGGCGCAAAGCCTGGTGCTGGTGGATGGCCAGCGCATCGGCACTTCCAGCTCGGGCGATAGCAACCTGCAGCACATCAACATCGAACAGGTCGAGCGCGTGGAAGTGCTGCGCGGCTCGCGCTCGGCGATTTACGGCAGCGATGCCATCGGCGGCGTGATCCAGATTTTCACCCGTCGTGGCGGCGAGCCGGGGTTGCGACCGCAACTGCACGTCGGCGTGGGCAGCAATCAGACCTGGGAACGTAGCCTCAATCTCTCGGGCGGTGACGAGAAAACCCGTTTCAACCTCGGTGCCAGCCTCGATGAAACCGCCGGGATCGATCGCACACACCAGTCGTATCCCAGCGACGGTGACCACGACGCCTATCGCAACCAGTCGTTCAGCCTGAGCCTTAGCCATGCCCTGAACGAAGACATCGAAATCGGCGCCAACGTGCTGGATAACCGCGGCAAAAGCGAATTCGACAACCCGTTCGGCCGCTTCGACCTGACCACGTTCGAGTCGGTCCAGCAGCAGCCCTACAGCGAATTCGACGTGAGCAGTGTCAGCAGTTACGTGGACGCACGAGTCAATGAGGTCTGGAAAAGCCGCATCGAATTCGGCCACAGCGAAAACCGCGAAAAGACCCTCGACAAGCTCAGCGACGAACGCAGCGTGTTCAACACCTATCGCGACTCGGTGAGCTGGCAGAACGACCTGACCCTCAATGAACACAACAGCCTGATCCTCGGCGGCGACTGGTACGAAGACCGGCTCAACAGCAGCACGGCTTTCGATGAAGACAGCCGCTGGAACCGCGCAGCGTTCGTTCAGCACCGCTACCAGACCGACAGTTTCTCCACCGAACTGGGCCTGCGCCGCGACCAGAACCAGCAATTCGGCGGGCAAAACAGCTGGAGCGGCACCTTCACCCTGCCGCTCAACCCCGACAACGATCTGCTGCTGACTTACAGCGAAGGCTTCCGCGCACCGACCTTCAACGATCTGTACTACCCGGATTTCAGCAACCCGGATCTCAAGCCCGAAACCTCGAAAAGCTATGAGCTGCAATGGCGCAGCCAGTTGACCGAGAGCAGCCGGCTTGAGGCTTCGCTGTATCGGACCGATCTGGAAGACGCGATCATCTTCGGCAGCAATTCGCGTCCGGAAAACGTCGCGTCAGCACGGATCAACGGTTTCGAGGCGGCACTGAAGCAGGAGCTGTTCGGCTGGCAGAGCAACCTGGGCGTGGCGATCATCGATCCGCGTGACCGCGACACCGGCCATACCCTGGCCCGCCGTGCGCGACGCACCTTGAGCCTGGATCTGGATCGGCAGTTCGATCGTCTCGGGCTGGGCGCCAGTTGGCAGGCGGTGAGTGGCAGCTACGACGACCTGAATAACGAGCATTCGCTGGGTGGCTATGGGTTGCTGGGATTGCGCAGCAGCTGGGCGCTCAATCGCGAGATCAGGCTGGAGATGAAGGTGGATAACCTGCTGGACAAGGATTACAGCCGGGTGTTGTACAGCCATGAGGGGAGTCAGTACGGATATCGCGAGGAAGGTCGGGCCTGGATGTTTGGGGTGACCTGGACACCTGAAATCTGATTCGAAATTCTCGGTGTCTGGACTGGCCTCTTCGCGGGCAAGCCTCGCTCCTACAGATCACATAACCCGTGGGAGCGAGGCTT